>CALCMV010000054.1 GCA_937967535.1 uncultured Saprospiraceae bacterium | reverse complement strand
GAAGATAGTAGCGACTGTAGGACCTGCCTGCAAAGAATATGAGCAGTTGTTGGATTTGGTGAATGCGGGGGTGGATGTATTTCGCCTCAACTTTTCACATGGTACGCATGAAGACCATTTGAAGATCATCAAACATGTATTGTATATCAATGACAAATACAATAAGCATATTTCTCTGTTGGCTGATTTGCAAGGTCCTAAATTGCGCGTGGGAAAGATGGAAGGCGGCGGTATCGAGATTGCGCCGGATGATGTACTGACCTTTACGAATGAGGAATGTATCGGGACGAAAAAGAAGATTTATATGAGTTATCCGCAATTTGCGCGAGATGTGGAGGTCGGGGAAAAGGTGTTGATTGACGATGGGCAAATTGAGATGGAAGTGGTAGAAACCAATGGGCGCGATATCGTCAAATTGAAGGTCTTGTACGGACGTGTATTGTCATCGAATAAGGGCGTAAATTTGCCCGATACCAAGATTTCATTGCCTTGTCTGACGGAGAAAGATTTGGTGGATTTGGAGTTTGTATTGAAACATCCGTTTAATTGGATAGCACTCTCATTTGTAAGGAGTTATGAAGATATTCTTGACCTTCGCAGACATCTGAAAGCCGCCAAACATCCTGCAAAAATCATCGCAAAAATCGAAAAACCGGAAGCCATTGATAACATCAACGCCATTATAGACGCTACGGATGGTGTGATGGTGGCGCGTGGCGATTTGGGCGTAGAAGTACCGATGGAACGATTGCCAATGTTGCAAAAAACCATTATCGAAAAGTGCCGCGATAAAGGTCGTCCGGTCATCGTGGCTACGCAGATGATGGATAGCATGATAAAGAATCCAAGCCCGACTCGTGCCGAAATTATTGATGTAGCCAATGCGGTACTTGATGGTGCGGATGCGGTGATGTTGAGCGCAGAGACTTCCGTTGGGATGCACCCTACGAAGGTCGTCAAAGCAATGACCAAAATCATTGACGAAGCGGAGAAAGACGAGAAGATTTATTTCCGTACTACGCCGCCGGATATTATCTCGCCGACCTATCTCTCAGATGCGATTTGCTACACAGCTTGCCAATTAGCCGAAGAAGTAAAAGCCCGCACGATTATCGGGATGACCAAGTCGGGATATACAGGTTTTATGGTATCGCGTTGTCGTCCGAAATGCCATATTTATATTTTTTCTAATAATACACATATACTTGCTACACTGAATCTTGTGTGGGGTATCAAAGCGTTTTACTACGACAAATTTACCTCTACCGACGATACGATAAAAGATGTGCAAGACATCCTGAAAAATGCCGGACTCATTCAATTTGGTGATATAGTTATCAATACGGGAAGTATGCCTTTGAAATCAAGGCTACGGACAAATATGCTGAAAGTGACTAAGGTGAGTTGAGGGGAAATTGTATGATTGTATGATTGTGAAATTGTATGTTCGTAAAAGAAAACACAATTTGACAATCACACAATCAACAATACTTACCATCAATTATTTTCCGCTTCCATATCGCGTTCCAACTGTTCCATTTTTATGTAATCAATGGATTCTTCTAAAGTAGGAACGATATTCAGCACAGATTCCAAGCGTGAGATTTCGATAAGTTTTTTAACACTATCGCTTTTTACACCCGTCAGTACGAAACTCCCTACAGCTTTCCAGATACGATGCCCTGTGAGTATTGCGCTCAAACCCGACGAATCTACATATTGTACATCGCTAATGTCCAAAATCAAATCTTTGATGCCTGCATCGTGCAGGATATAAAGTTCTGATTTGAGGTCGGGCGCAATGAGGGTGTTCAGGTTGCTTTCATTTATAGCAAAAACGGTATGCGTTTCTTTTTTATCGACAGTATATTTCATAATCTAATTTTAGATTTAATTCTGAATTTTGAATGTTCTGATTCGATGATTATCAACATTCATTTTTTACTGTTCAACAGTTTTCAGAATAATCCTTTTTGAATAAAAACATGTTAAGCTCAGCATGTACAATTATTCTTTACATTTAATGGATGTTAATAGATTTTTGATTTAGTTCGCAAAAATATTAAATCTTCATCTGTTTTTCTAACAAACGTAAAACGATTTTATAAATCGTTACACCATACAGGACTGGACTTTGGACATTTTGGAAATTAGGTAACTGGGAAATTCGGGTTTAAATCGTAAGTAATTGATTATCAGTTATTTTATTTTCATTAAGGTAAAAAATATTCAATTAATTAAATTTTATAATTATTTGATAAAAAACAATTTATCTAATTCCCCACTATCCAAAGTCCAGTACAGGAAGAACGATTTACAAAATCGTTTTACCTATCTTTGCTTCGTTTCACCCATTTTGCTCCGAAATACAAAAATATTCCGGTAATAATAAAACTCAATAAAGACAATCCTGCCAGCGAAGTATATGCCAATTTGAAAGGTGAACCTTTGATATTCAACCAATTATCTATAATCGAACCATCGTGTATGCGTTCGATAAGGTCTGAGTTTCGGCGGGCAACCTGAAGCGGCTTACCTGTTGTACAATCTAGTTGAATTTCCCAATAATGATCTTTGAAAACAAATTTGGCAATGCCTTTTGGCGGACGAATATCTATCCGGCTGATTTCGGGAGAAAGCGAACCGGCAACAGAGTCATTCAAGGTCTTTATGGCGAGTCCTTGTAGCGAATCAACAGGTAGCCATATTGAAGGGTCGCTAGAGATACCACGCTGTGTATCAGGCAATAATGCACCACCTGTATGTTTTTTCCAACCCAATAATAAACCCGTAAATGCAATAATAAAAAAGCAAATAAAGGCAGGCAGCGCTACCTTTCGATGTATCTTGCGACTGATTCGCACCCAACTTGCTATCTTACTGCTTTTCAAGTTTTCAAGTTTACGAGTTAGCGAGTTGCGAGTTGCGAGTTGGTGACTCGAAATCCTAAACCGTACTCGGTTAATATTTGTGTTTCCTTCGCGCAAATATACGTAAAGGAGTGCGGTCTGTTTATTTTTACAAAAAAAATTCACAAAGAATAAAATAATTCAGCAAATAATCATGCAAAGCTACACAAGAAGCCAATTGGCACTAAGAAATGGGCAAGACAAACCCGAAATATGGATTGCCTACAAAGGACAGATTTACGATGTAAGTAATAGTAGATTGTGGCGCAATGGACAACACTACGAACATTGGGCAGGACAAGACCTTACCGAAGAATTAGCAGATGCGCCACATACGGAGAAGGTTTTTGAACGGTTTGAAGCAGTCGGCGAGGTGAGAGAGGAGAAGTGAGACGAGAGAAGTGAGACGAGAGA
>CALCMV010000053.1 GCA_937967535.1 uncultured Saprospiraceae bacterium | reverse complement strand
ATGGATATATTTTTTATTGCACTTCTTCTGTTCATATTAATGAGTGAATTTTGAATGAGTGAATGAGTGAATTTTAATGCTACAATGCTGAAATGCGATAATGCTACAATTGATTAATGAATGAATTTTGAGTGAATGAATTATTGGTTCATGTAGGAAATCAGGTGGAACGTAGGTTAATTTTCAATTTAAATCGAAGTAAAGTACTGGTAATCAATCCTATAAGGTTTTCGAAAACCTTATAGGATTTGCGTGTGCTTCACATTCCACCTGATTTCCTACATGAGCCGAATTATTTTGAGTGAGTTTTGTGTGATTCATTCATTCAAAATTTATTCATTCATTCACTTAAATTGTAGCATTGTATCATTATCGCATTGTAGCATTACAACTCGCCTTTAGCAAGTTGTTCTACGGCATAATTGGCAGCGCGTGCCGTTAGTGCCATGTATGTAAGGCTTGGGTTTTGACAAGCTGCACTCGTCATACAAGCCCCGTCTGTATTAAATAAATTTGGTACTTGATGCACCTGATTCCATTTATTGAGGACGCTGTTTTTGGGGTCGTGTCCCATGCGTGCTGTACCCATTTCGTGGATGCCTTTGCCCACGCCATAGCCGCCATCGAAAGACTGTACATTTTTGAGTCCTGCCTTCTCCAGAATTTCGACGGCAGAATCAATAATGTCTTTACGCATTTTGAGGTCGTTTTCTTTGAGTTCTGTGTGAAATTTGATGATGGGTAGTCCCCATTTGTCTTTTTTGTCGGTCAGTTCCATTCTATTATCATGATAAGGGAGAATTTCGCCGAAGCCGCCCATGCCGAATGTCCACATACCCGGCTCGTACATCTTGTCTTTGTATTCCGCACCAAAGCCGAGTTCCGCTACGTCACGCATCCAATTTTGACGACTCGCGCCGCCTTGATAGCCGTATCCGCGCATAAAATCCGTCTTGGTTTCCGGTCTGCCGGGCAGGTTGCGGAAGCGTGGGATATAGATGCCATTTGGTCGTCTGCCTTTATAATATTTATCCTCAAAACCTTCAAATTCACCACTTGCTCCTGCGCCGAGTTGGTGGTCCATTATGTTGTGTCCCAATTGACCTGATTCGGCACCGATTCCTTCGGGGAAGCGGTTGCTTTTGCTCATCATCAGGATTTTGGTGGAGTGTACGGTGGAGGCGTTCAGGAAAATTACTTTTGCTTTAAAGAAATAATCTTTTTTCGTTTTCGAATCAATCACACGTACACCGCTTGCCCGTTTTTTATCTTCATCATAAACGACTTCGTATACAATCGAATCGGGGCGCAAAGTCAAATTGCCCGTTGCTTGGGCGGCGGATAGGGTAGAGGATTGGCTGCTAAAATACGCACCATGCGGACAGCCGCGCATACAGCGATTTCTATATTGACAAGTGCCTCTGCCGTTCAAACCCTTTGGGTCGGTGATGTGTGCCACCCTGCCGATGGTCATGATTCTATCGTTGAAGTTTTTGGCAATATTTTTTCGCAATTCTTCTTCTACACAATTGAAATCCATTGGCGGTTGGAATATACCGTCGGGCAATTGCGGCAAAGCCTCTTTCATACCACTCACACCTACATATGCCTCAACGTAATCATACCATTTCGCAATATTCTTGTATCGAATGGGCCAATCTATGCCGATGCCTTCTTTTGCATTTGCCTCAAAATCCATTGGACTCCAACGGTAGCTCTGTCGCCCCCACATTAGCGAGCGTCCGCCTACCTGATAACCACGAATCCAATCAAAGCGTTTACCTTCGGCTTCTTCGTAGGGATGTTCGCTGTCTTTTACGAAGAAATGTATATACGCCTCATTCACCACGTAGTTTCCAAAACGATTTTGTACAGGATAATCTCGCTCAATGACTTCCGGTGTCAATTTTTTATCCTCCGGTTTGAAATCCCAAGGGTCCATGTTGGCAGTGTGGTAATCTACTATATGTCGGACATTTCTACCTCTTTCGAGTACGAGCGTTTTGAGTCCTTTTTCACAGAGTTCTTTAGCTGCCCAACCACCACTGATGCCACTACCGACAACAATCGCATCATAGGTATCAGGACTATTTTCTGTGAATAAATGAGTCATTTTAGATTGAGTGATTTTTGATTTTTGATTGCATTATTGATTTTTGATTGTGTAAATATTTAGGTCAATATTTTGCGAAGCAAAATAAATGAAATCAAAAATCACTCAATCAAAAATCAAAAATTATAGGTTTCCTTTTTTAAGTTGCTCTACGGCATAATCGGCGGCTCTTGCCGTTAGTGCCATGTATGTGAGACTTGGATTTTGACAAGCTGCGCTCGTCATACATGCGCCGTCTGTATTAAATAAATTCGGTATTTGATGTACTTGATTCCATTTGTTGAGTACGCTCGTTTTTGGGTCGTGTCCCATACGTGCTGTACCCATTTCGTGGATGCCCAAGCCTACGCCGTAGGAGGCTTCGTAAGACTCTACATTTTTGAGTCCGGCTTTTTCGAGAATTTCGACGGCAGATTCGCTCATGTCCTTACGCATCATTTTTTCATTCTCCTTGATTTCGGTGGTAAAGTTGACGATTGGAATTCCCCAGTCGTCTTTTTTGTCGGTGAGTTCCATTTTGTTATCATGGTGGGGCAGCATTTCGCCGAAAGCCGTCATCCCAAATCGCCATGGACCGGGTTCAAACATTTCATCTTTGTAGGCACCACCAAAGCCCAATTCGGCTACGCCTCGCATCCAGTTTTTGCGACTTGCGCCGCCCTGATAACCGTAGCCGCGCAAGAAATCCATCTTGGTTTCCGGTCTGCCGGGCAGGTTGCGGAAGCGTGGGATATAGATGCCATTTGGTCGTCTGCCTTTAAAATATTTGTCTGTCATACCCTCAAAATCACCACTTGCCCCCACGCGGAAATGATGGTCCATCATATTATGTCCCAATTCTCCTGATTCTGCACCGATACCTTCCGGGAAGCGGTTGCTTTTGCTCATCATCAAAATTTGGGTAGAGGCAACTGCCGAAGCGTTTAGGAAAATGACTTTTGCCTTAAAGAAATAATCTTTTTTCGTTTCGGTATCAATCACGCGAACACCGCTTGCACGTTTTTTATCCTCATCGTATACCACTTCGTATACAATCGAATTGGGGCGCAAGGTCATATTGCCCGTTGCGTCGGCGGCGGGTAGGGTAGAGGCTTGACTACTGAAATATCCACCGTATGGGCAGCCGCGCATACAGCGATTTCTAAATTGACAAGTGCCGCGCCCGTTCAGCCCTTTGGGGTCGGTGATATGTGCTGTTCTACCGATAGTCATGATTCTATCATTGAAGTTTTTGGCGATGTTTTTACGCAATTCTTGTTCTACACAATTAAAATCCATTGGCGGCTGAAATATGCCGTCCGGTAGTTGTGGCAAACTTTCCTTACGACCACTCACACCTATATATGTTTCTACGTAGTCATACCATTTTGCCAAGTCATTATATCGAATGGGCCAATCTACTGCGATTCCATCTTTTGCATTTGCCTCAAAATCCATCTCGCTCCATCGGTAGCTCTGTCTTCCCCAAACCAATGAGCGTCCGCCTACCTGATAGCTTCGAATCCAGTCAAAGCGCGTGCCTTCTGTCTCGTCATATGGATGTTCGCTATCTTTTACAAAGAAATGCACATGTTCGTCTCGCACCGTATATCCTGTGCGGCGTTGCTTGGGATAGTCGCGCTCCAAATCTGCTTCCGACAATTTATCTTCAGGTTTGAAATCCCACTTATCCATGTTGGCGGTTTCGTAATCTACCACATGCTTGACATTTCTGCCTCTGTCGAGTACCAGTGTTTTGAGTCCTTTTTCACAGAGTTCTTTTGCCGCCCAACCGCCGCTAATTCCGCTTCCCACTACAATCGCATCGTAGGTGTCCGGGCTATTTTCCGTAAATAAATTCATTGAAATCGGTTTTTGAAATAAAATAATCCGAGTTGCGAGTTATCTTTTTATTGCTTCAAATTGCTTTAACTCGTAATTCATAATTTGCAAATATAAATTGTTTTCGGAATAAAGATATGAAATTATAATTGAGTGTTTTGGAGTTATTTCAAATTTTATTTTTTATTTAGAATAAATCTAATAATTGTAGTAAGTACACTAAGTATTTTATGAATTCTTTTTTGCCACGAAGTCACAAAGGCACCAAGTTTTCGTTTGCTTCGTGTCTTTATGGTAAAGGAAATTAGCTTCTAAATCTTTTGATACCTTGTTTTATCAATGGAACATTGAAATTGATTAAATAGCCTAAATTCTTGTTTGTGAGTTTTAAATGACTAATGATTTGGGCTTGCCACACAGGATTGACTTTGTCTACTGCCTTTAATTCTACAATCACCAAATCATCTATGAGTAGATCTAACCTCAAACCTTCATCAAAAACTATCCCATCGAAAACAATTGGAATATCAATTTGACGATCGACTTTATGCCTCGCTTTTCTTAAAACATGCGCCATACATACCTCATACACTTTTTCTAATAAGCCCGGTCCAAGCTCTTTGTGTACTTGAAAAGCTGCATTTACTATGGCTTTACCAATTGCTTCTTCTTTTTCTGTGAGTGCATCGTAATTCAT
Organism: uncultured Saprospiraceae bacterium; assembly: GCA_937967535.1. Classification (GTDB taxonomy): domain Bacteria; phylum Bacteroidota; class Bacteroidia; order Chitinophagales; family Saprospiraceae; genus JAHDEO01. The sequence continues at coordinate 7,964 of CALCMV010000053.1, read as the reverse complement.
GATTTAATATTAGTTTTATAGAATAATGTTTTTGTCACGAAGTCACTAAGTTTTTGTCTTTGTGCCTTCGTGTCTTTGTGGCAAAAATAAATAGTTTCCTTGCCACGAAGTCACAAAGTCACTAAGTTTTTGTCTTTGTGCCTTCGTGTCTTTGTGGCAAAAATAAATAGTTTATTTCACGAAGGTTTCAATAAATCCATCAATTCCTTCAATCTTAATAATCGAATTAAAAAGGCAGCAGCAAGCGACGAGGCGAGTATGATTCCAAAGTTAATCATCCAATAATCTGTAATTTGTTTTAGTAAAATATTTAAAATAATTAAAATTATAAAAAATAAGAATAAGCGAATGAGGAATATGTTGGGAAAAGTTAATTTAAATGCTTGTTTTGCGACAATGATATGTCCTGCTGCTACGATGAATTGGGTGAGGAGCGTTGCGATAGTTGCGCCAATAGCTTGATAGCGTGGAATTAAGATAAAATTCAGAATAATATTCAATACCAAACCACTTGCGGCAATCACGTTTAAAGGTCGCAATCGAGCATCGGCAATCATCAGTGTACCATATATATATACACAAGCGATGAACATAAAACTAAACATCAAGTAGCCAAACACCGTCGAAGTATATGCTGTATTATCTCCGTAAATAAAAGTCATTAATTCTGTTTGGAAAAAATAACAACAGACACCTACCGTTATCGACATCACCGAAATCAAGCCTAAACTCAATCGGCTCAATGCTTCTACTGCTTGCCCTTCTTTGAACATCCGCGCAAAAATCGGCATCAACAATCCTGCGAATAATAAACCAAAAACATTTACCGCATCCAAGAGGCGAAATGCTTTTGCATATATACCCGCGTGGGTCGCACCTTCGGGCAGGAGGCGTTCCAGCATGATGCTATCTACACGATTATAAATGGTCATCAACAAGACCAACAAAGCAAAAGGCAAACTCTCCCGAATGATATGTCGCATCGTTGCCCATCTTACCTTGAAATTGCGAAAAGCAGCATACCGCGCCACCACCACAAAACTGACCAAAGCCGCTACTGCATAAGCAAATGTTTGTGCATAAATAAAATATTCAATCCGAAAAACACGCACCACTCCACCCCAAAGCAGTATGCCACAAAGCACAATCACCAATACGCGGTCAAGCACGGATAGCAAGCCATCAATTTTGAAATAATGCAAAGCCGAGATATTCGACCTAAAGTAGAAGATAAGTGAGATAAGTATCTGATTAAGAGCGAGTGGCAAAAGTAAATTTAGTTGAATTTGATTGTATTGCCAAGCCGTTGCAAGGATAAAAACGAGGACTAAATATGCAATGGATAATACACATTTGACCAATAAAAAATTCGGAACATACTCGCGTAAAAGAGAAGTATCTTGCGCGATAGTTCGGTTGTTGTAATTGGTCATGCCCAAGTCGAGGAGAATATAAAATAAGACTGACACATTGTACAAAGCAAAATATAATCCGTAGACCTCGTCGCCCACCGTCACCTGCACTGTGCGGTCAATACCAAATATATAAAACGGCTTGACGAGCAAGTTGACGAAGAGCAAAAATAATAGATTTCCGAAAAATTTTTCCTTCATGGCTAACGCAAGTACCAAATCCGAAGCACCAAATAACAAATAACAAATTCCAAGCGCAAGGTACGAAATAAAAAAAAACAAAAATCAACCCGTCATTCCAAATCGGGGTTTGGAATGACCGATTGATTTTAATATTTTGGAATTTGGAATTTGGTTTTTAGAATTTCCCCTACATTTGCATCAATGAAGAGTTTAATCAAACGGATATTGCACTTGGTACTTGGTTTCGAGCAGTACTTGTATATATTTGCTATTTTCAAAATACGTACTTTTAAATGGGATAAAAAAGAAAGTGATTTTTTTCAATTTTTGGATATGCTCGACGAAGATGACCATGTACTCGACATAGGCAGCAATATCGGTATTACAACGGTTTTGATGTCTCAAAAAGTGCCTAAAGGCAAAGTCCATTCCTTCGAACCGATTCCGGTGAATTTCATTACACTCAAAAAAATAACCGAGCGTTATGATTGCAGCAATACGTATTTGTACCCCTATGCACTCGGCAATGAAAACGGTGAAATTGAAATGGTATTGCCTAAAGTCAAAAACGTAAAAATGCAGGGCTTGAGCCATGTTGTTCACGAAGATTTGACCGAATTTAACGAAGGAAAACGCTACAAATCAGCGATTTATAGACTGGATGATTTGGATGTACTGCAAGGCGAGACTGCAATTTCAGGAATTAAAATTGATGTAGAAAATTTTGAATATTTCGTCCTCGAAGGCGGGCGCGAGCTTATTGTTCGCGACCAACCCGTCATCTATGCCGAATTGTGGGACAATGACAACCGCCAACGCTGCTTCACCCTCATGCGCGAACTCAGCTATAAAATTTTCGTATACCACGAGGGACAAATACAAAACTATTCTCCCGAAAAACACAGCACACAAAACTTTTTCTTTTTAAAATGATTGAACGATTTTTTGATTTTAGATTTTTGATTTTTGATTGCACAACGCAAAAGTCATAGTATTTTACGAAGTAAAATGCAATCAAAAATCAAAAATCAAAAATCACGAAATCAAAACATCTCTGTTCCGCCAAAATGGAATGAGCCTTCGATGGCTGCATTTTCGTCCGAATCAGAGCCGTGAACGGCATTTTCGCCGATACTTGTGGCATACAATGCGCGAATAGTACCTGCTTCGGCTTCTGCCGGATTGGTCGCGCCAATCAATTTGCGGAAATCTTCTACCGCATTATCTTTTTCCAAAACTGCCGCTACGATAGGTCCTGAAGACATAAATTCTACCAACTCGCCATAAAACGGACGCTCACTATGCACCGCATAAAATTCCTTCGCCTTCGCTACGGTCAATTGAGTCATTTTCATCGCAACAATGCGGAAGCCACCCTTATTAATGTGTGCAAGGATAGCACCGGCGTGACCGTTCTTGACGGCACCGGGTTTAATCATGGTCAATGTTCTGTTACCAGCCATATTATTTAGTCAATAGTCCGTAGCCGATAGTCCATAGTTTTGAGCAAGCCAAGCTATGAGTTGTTCAAAATTTTATAAGTTTTGACAGACTACCGATTCGGACGGATTTACAAAAATTCGCGCAAAAGTAAGGATTCTATCCAATTCTGCGAGCATCTTTGCGTTAAATTTTAAACAATTCGCCTTCAAGTTGAATTTAATGATATTGCGGCTTTCAACACCGCAATAAATCCCGTACATTTGCAATTAGCGCATGACTTCACAATTTACTTGCTATTGGCGGTAATTTTTGAGAACAATGGCAAAAATAAACAAGCCCGGTCTGTGGTCTTTTTGCAAAACGATTTGGCAGACTTAATTTAGATTTTGAAGAGATAATTATATTTAAGTTTAAATTAAATATGTATTTTACTTGTTTTTTTCATTAAAATAATATTTATAAAATATGATAAAAAATACATGATTCGACAATATCTTCGCAAATTTTGAATTATAAATTTTGAATGACAAATAAATTTAAATTTCACTTTGTTTTTTACTGATAATTATTAATTAATAAATTAAACATTTTTTCATTCAAAATTCATAATTGGCGAACACATTATTAAACTTAAACTTTCCCGACAACTGTACGGGATAAACTTATACTTCCACATTATACTCTAATTAAAAGCACCAAGAAACAATCACAACAATGAAAAATATAGAAGCATTAAAAGAGATATTGCAAACGCCTAAAAAAGTAGCAATCGTTTCGCATCGCAATCCCGACGGTGATGCGATTGGTTCATCTTTAGGACTTTTTCACTACCTGTCGCGCAAGGGGCATGATGCTACGGTGATTTTTCCGTCGCGTTTTCCTTTGCTGTTCGATTATTTGCCGGGTATTGACTATACTATCGTGGATGATGATTATCCTGATAAAACACAAAAGGTATGTGAAGAAGCAGATATAATTTTCTGCTTGGATTTCAATTCTCTGGCACGGATAGATAGGATAGGCGAGGTCATTGCAGCGCAAGATACCCCCAAGGTGATGATTGACCACCACCTCAATCCCGATGAGTTTGCAGAGTTCTTTTATTCCGACCCAAAGGCGAGTTCGACCTGCGAAATGTTGTACCATTTTATCCGTATGATGGATGATGAAAAATTGGTGGATAAAGTAATCGGCGAATGTCTTTATACCGGAATTTTGACGGATACAGGCTCTTTTAGTTATTCGACTTCGCCGACTTTGTATCGTACCGTTGCGGATATTTATGAGAGTGGCATTGATGGTACATTCGTACAAAATAAAATATTTAACGGACAGAATGAGAAGCAGTTGCGCTTGTTGGGCTATTCCATTACAGAGGCGATGCGTTTGTACAATAATTATAATACAGGCATTATCGTCTTGGATATGAAAGACCATCGGCGTTTCCGAATCAAACGCGGTGATACGGAGGGCATCGTCAATTATATCCTCAAAATGAAGAATATGCGTATGGCGATTTTGATGTGTGAACGCGAGACTTGTGTTAAGATGTCTTTCCGTTCAAAGGGCGCATTTTCGGTGCAGGAAATCTGCCAAAAATACTTCGACGGCGGCGGGCATCGCAATGCTTCCGGCGGCGTGAGTCACGATACTATCGGCAATACCATCAAAAAATTAAAAGAAATATTTGAAACGTATAAAGACGAATTGACGGCAGAACCGGATTATTAGGGGAGAGAGGAGAGATTTGAGAGGAGAGAGGAGAGAGAGGAGAGACGAGAGACAAGAGATTTGAGACGAGAGACTTTATAATGCCTGAATTAGATTATTTTATAATTATTAAGATGTTCATAAATAAGAAAAGGTTATGTGTTTTCTATTCCTTTGTTTTGGAAAGGGAAGGGACTCGCCTTATGTTTTTTTATTTATGAATACCATTATCATTTATGAGAAATAATATTATATGCAGGCACTCAAAGAGTGCCTGTTGTACTTTTACACAAAAAAACTGTGGACTAATCAGTTTGCTTTTTGTTTTGCTGATTTTTTCTTGCAAACAAGACCCACTCAAAGGATATGTCACCGAAGATGGCGATTTTACTTACAAACATCATATCCAAAATAAAAGTAAAAAAGCAACAATCGGCGACCGTGTGGATTACCATTTATATTTTCGGCGAGAGGATAGTATATTGGCGAGTTCGCGTGAACAAGGTGCGCCGATTAGCCTCACACTACCCGAAGGGATGGAGGATAATTTGCTGCTGCGCTCGCTTACGAAAATGGCAGAGGGCGATAGTTTGACGATTATGCGCGAGCGCGATTCTGTCGAAATGCCCCTACCGCCGGGCTACGAAAGCGGCGATTTGGTTTTCGTAGATGTAGCGGTCTTGGATGTCAAATCTGCCGAAGAAGTTGCCCAAGAAAAAGCCGAACTCATCGCTCAATACGAAGCATCTGACAAAGGATACTATTTCAAAAAACACAGGTCGAATGGCGGTCAACTTGCTAAGGCGAATGACGGAGTTAGCTTTGATATGGATTTGAAAAAGGGCGATTTGATTATGTTTAGTACCCATGAAAATGAGTCAATAAAACATCGTTTTTCGGAAGATATGTACGAAGTGAAGGAAAGCCCTATCATGGAAATATTGAGCCAAATGTCGGCAGGAGATAGTGCTACCTTGCTCATTGAAGCCGATTCGATTTCCTACCAACTCGACCCGCAATGGGGTTTCCAAGCCGGCGATTTGGCGACTTTCGACATCGTAGTACGAGAGGTCAAAACCAAAGCCGAACTCGATGCCGAACAACGAAGACTCGACGGCGAAGCCAATAAAATCAACACCGACACTCGCGGCATCATCAAAAAATACAAAGCAGGAACACTCGAAACGGAAGAAACCGCAAGCGGCTTGAAGTACCACATTGTCGAAAAAGGCACAGGCGAAAAACCAAAGGAAGGTGATTTGGTCTCGGTGAATTATAGCGGACATTTGATGGACGGTAAGCGATTTGACAATTCTTTTGAACGTGGACAGGCTTTCCCATTTCCGCTTGGGCGCGGGCGTGTCATTAAAGGTTGGGACGAAGGTGTTGCGCTCTTGCCTGTCGGGACGAAAGCTTACTTATTTATCCCCTCTGAATTGGGCTATGGCGCACAGGGTTCATTGCCCGATATTCCCGAAAATTCGGAGTTGGTGTTTTATATTGAATTGCTCAAAGCGGTATCAGAATAAAACTGTCGGGTTGATAAGTTTGTGTATAGTTTCACTCATTTGGCGAATAGAAATTGCGCCCGTATAATTACCAAACAGATTGATGTGCGGGTATTTTTCTTGGAGAATTTCATCTATTTCAAATAAAACTTCGTGTAATTGCGGGGAGTAGACAGGAATGCCTTCTTTCCAACGAAAAATAGCGTAATCCAGCAATTCGCCTTGAATGTCGAATAAGGCATCGAGTTCGCTCACTACCAAATTTTTCACATCAATATCTGCCGCATGAATGAGGGAAAGATTAGGGGAGTCGTCGCGCATAATACAGGTCAGGCTCATCACAGATTCATCGCTCACACGTTGCTCAAAAATACAGGAATTGAACAGCACACCGAGTATCGTCAATCCTTCATTTCGCGGGATGAGACAACCAAATCCTTCCTTGAATCTTGCGAGGTCTTTTTTATGGAAAAATAAGCTAATAGAAATGATGGGAGTGTACTGAATTTGCGCCAGCAAATTATTTATTTTGCCATCAAAAAAATACTTCGTAATATGCGCGGGGCTTGTTATGATGTATTGATTTTCAGTGTTTTGAATGTCTTTTTTTGTTGCTTCTGTATTGTATTGAATGTGGTCTTTCAGGTGTTGGGCTAAAGCATCAATTAGCGTTTGCATACCACCTGCAAAGCTGTGCGTACCGCTTGCCGTTTTGGGTTTTGGAGAGTTGTTTTTTGTGCGTTCTTTGCGCCATTTTCTCAATGCTTTCGGGAGAAAAGGATGGGCTTCGATATGCCTTGCCAATTCACCCAAAATTGCCGGAAAACTCATCGCTTCAAGTGGTGCAGCATAGATACCACCCATCGCCGGTTCGAGCAGTTGGCGGGTAAATGTATCGCCAAAATATGCCTGTCCAAAATCTTCCAGCGTATGTATAGGCGCACGATGCGGCTTGAGCATACGACGCACAATCCCAAAGGTTTCCCAAACCGAAAAAGGATACTGCCGCAGCTTTTTTCGACGTACAAAATAACGTGCTTTTGCTGCTGCTTTTGGCGTGATAATTTCCAAATTCAAATCGTCGCAAATCTCTTGCAAAGCCGCAGTCCACAGAAAGCCGTTGGCAGCTTGTTCGGCGATGCCGTAAGGCTTCGTTTGTGTACCGAGAACACCACCCGCACGATTTGTTTTTTCAATTATACGAAACGAAATACCCGCCTTTTTCAAGTAAAAACCGCAGAGCAAACCCGCTATTCCCGCACCAATGATAATATAGTTTTTATTTTTGTCGATTGGTTTTCCCAAAAATGATGTAGTACGAGTATTTATTTGTTTTTTTCTCATTTTATCTAAAATAAACGTCTTTTTGTCTAACAAAATTAGCACTAAAAATGATATTCGACTACATTGCCCCCATCAATTTAAACATGTTCTAAGTAGTCCATATCTTCACCAAATTATGAATTATGAATAACAAGTTAACTTAAATTTTACTTTGTTTTTTTGATAATCATTAATAAATTAATAATTTTTTTATTCAAAATTCAAAATTGGCGAATACATTAACATTGGACTTTGGACATTTTGGAAATTAGGTAACTGGGAAATTCGGGTTTAAATCATAAGTAATTGATTATCAGTTATTTAATTTTTATTAAGGTAAAAAATATTCAATTAATTAAATTTTATAGTTATTTGATAAAAAACA
>CALCMV010000052.1 GCA_937967535.1 uncultured Saprospiraceae bacterium | reverse complement strand
TGCCATCTATGGTCTGAACAGCAGTAAGTCCACCATCCGGCGGTAGAATAACCGTAGCAGTTGCCATTGCATCAGTAGAGCAAAAAGCACTTCCATCAGCTATGCTTGCTTGCGTATCACTGCATACACACGAGCCATCATCTACGGTAGCGCAAGGGTCGAAGTTGGCATCTCCCATAAGCGTACAGCCCACAATCGGTGTAGCATCACAAGCAAAAACAGGAAGTGTGATGACAAATTCTTCATTACTGGTTTCACAGGAATTAGTAACACTAAGATCCGGTTCTACATCTACCCCTTCACCACCATTTTGTATAATCACACAACCATCTTGGGCGGCACAGCCATTCGCCGAACCATCTTCGGTAATGGTCACATTAACAAAACCACCATTCCAATCATCACCAAACGAATCGTAACCCGTAAATACAATGGTATTACCATCTGTAACACAGAAAGGTCCTTCTATTGTAGGGGTTGTAGAACTTGCATAAGTGCCTGCAGGCTGGCAGGCTATTATAGTGTTAGTAGTTTGGTCTACTAATTCCCAACCTACTTCATTACCAAAACTTGGATGGAAAATTTCCAGCGTAATTTCCGTTTGTCCTGCCGGACATTGAGCATGGGCATACAGACCAAATAAAAGACAATAAGCTATTAAGTATATATTTTTCATCATTATTGATTACTAATTTTTTTTAAAAAATATTTTGGGAAAATGAGAGGTGTTCGAGTAAAATAGGGAACAGTTGCAAGGCGAATGTTTTTATGAAAAATGGCTATCTGAATACTCAAATATCCACTTTTAACAAAGAAATTCACCTTGCAACTCGCATATAATCATTTACCCTATTTTTGTCGAACACCACCGGAAAATGGAAGAGAAGGGTATTTGTGGAAAGGATATAAGCGCAAATGTAACAAATGCATATTAAAAGTTGCGTAAAATAATTATTTTTATTTAATTGGTTTTTAGGAATTATTATAGCTGTTGTTGGAACAAGTATTTGTATGTAAAGCAAGTGTTCGCTTAAATTGGGTTTCAAACAAATTTGAAGATAAAGGTGTCAACTGAGATTCTAAATATGCTCTTTTTTTTCAAATTTTTATATTGGAAATCTATTAACTTCAAAATAAAACTTTACCTTCACATTGAATAGAAAATGAGTAAATTTTTAAACATGCTCTAAGGGAAGAATACGAAGAAAATATGCCTAAATTACCAAAAAAGTATCAATTCATCGACTTGTCAGATTATGGAAGATTTGTGGCTTATTGGATTGCTTCCAACCTAAAAAATACCAATATCAAGCCTATTCATGTGACTTCTTGGTTTATTGTTTCGGGTGTTTTAGCCATCATTTGTATGCTTTATCGCTACGATATTGCAGCAGCATGTTTCTTAATTCTAAAATCCATCTTAGATGCTGCCGATGGCGAATTGGCGAGGATAAAAAACACGCCTTCTTATGTGGGGCGTTATTATGATTCTATTGCAGATATTATCCTGAACTTCTTGTTTTTACTCGCGTTTTGGTACATTGCCGATGCTTCACTTATCTATACATTTTTGGCATTTATTGGTATTCAACTCCAGGGAACTTTGTACAATTATTACTACGTCATTTTGCGAAATAATGTAAATGGAGATACGACCAGCCGGGTTTTTGAAGATTCTACCCCCAAAGCAATGAAGGGAGAAAAACAAAGTACTGTTAATCTTTTCTATAAAATTTACAACACACTTTATATTACTTTTGATAAGACAATTTATTGGCTAGATAAAGAAGCGATAAACAGTCAACCTTTTCCCAGATGGTTTATGACCTTGCTATCTACTTTCGGATTGGGATTTCAATTATTGATAATGGCGGTGATGTTGGTACTTAATTTAGAAATATACACGATTCCGTTTTTTATAGCTTATTCTGCCTTGATATTTTTATTTATAGCAATAAGGCGATTCGTTTTGAATTGAAAATATTTTAATAGTGTTGTTCACAATAACTGGACTTTGGACATTTTGGAAATTAGGTAACTGGGAAATTAGGTTTTCAATCGTAAATAATTGATTATCAGTTATTTATTTTTTATTAAGATAAAAAACTATTCAATTAATTTAATTTTGTAATTATTTGATAAAAAGCAATTTACCTAATACCAAATTTCCTGATTCCCCAATATCCAAAGTCCAGATAATAATATGTTCGCCAATTTTGAATTTTGAATGATAAAAAATATTTAATTTGTTAATTTATAATTATCAGTAAAAAACAAAGTAAAATTTAAATTCATTTGGCATTCATAATTCAAAATTTGGCGAAGACATTATCATAAATAAAATTTGGAAAAAGACCTACCCACTATCACACCTTTAGAGCATATTTAAAATTTGTGGTCAGCCTCTAAAATCTTTTTTATAAATTCGGGCTACCCGTTTAAGTTTGCTCAACTTTGATAATCAGTAATTTACAATCCCGTACCGATAGCTATCGGGATGTTATTCAATGAATTGTAAAAAACTATGAACTATGAACTATGAACTATGAACTATGAACTGATAGCCTAAATTCGTATCAACAACACCCGCCACCATCATAGTGCCAAGTGCTATCCGAAATATAAATATCGCTGCGTCCCAAATTAGCCAATGCACCTGCTGTTTTGTCGCAAACTGCCATTGGTTGGTTTTGGACTAAAACGTGTCCTTTATCATCGTCAAAATTTTCTTCCGAACCGTAGTAAATCGCTGATTTTCCGGTAAATACGCAAGGACCATCTTCGGGCATCGGGTCTTTAATGGCACAAACTTCGACGCTTTCGATAAATATCAATTCGGGCGTATCATAATGTCCGGGTGCGAGTACACGATATGGGCGACGCGCACGAATCTCTACTGTACCGAAACCAATTCCGGTAATCATATCCAAATAGTCCTGTAAAGGAATTGCACCACTCAGGCATAGGGCGCGGAGGTGGTCATCTGCCTGCAAATTCTCCGGCATTGACTGTTCACAAATCGGGTCGGAGAGTACCAGTCTGCCATGTGGTTTGAGCACACGATACATTTCTTTGAGGGCTTTGATGAGGTCGTCTTTTTCAAAAATATTAAACAAACAGTTTTGCGCGGCAATATCAATACTCTCGTCGGCAATCGGCAAATCAAGGGCAGAACCTTTGCGTAAATCCACAAAATCACGTTCAAACCAATGGTTAATATCTGCCGCGATGTGTAGGTTTTGGTCGCAAGCAGTGAGCATTTCGTCCACCACATCCAAGCCGATAACACCGCCTCTGTTTCGATTAAAGTAGGCAAATTGTAAGACTTCCATACCGCCGCCTACGCCTACGTAAAGCATCTTAGGTTCGTTGACCAAGTCGCGCGGATTTACTGTGCTGCCACAGCCGTAGTTCATCTCCAACATGATGTCGGGCATGTTCAACTCAGGCAATTGCCAAACAGGGGTAGTGGTGCAACATAAGCCCACATCGGGGGTTTCTGCTGCTTTTTTATATACATTTACTGTTGCATCTAAATAGCTCATTTCTAATGATTAATAAGTAATAAGTAATGAGTGAATGAGCGAATTTTGAATGAGTGAATAGTTATTGTATAAAGCATTAATTTGATTAAAAATTACACAAAAATCTGCGTCATTCATTAAATCCGTATTTTATTCACGAGTAGTTATGCTACTGGACTTTGGACATTAGGGAATTAGGAAATTTGGTATTAGGTAAATTGTTTTTTATCAAATAATTATAAAATAAAATTAATTGAATGTTTTTTATTTTAATAAAAATAAAATAACTGATAATCAATTACTTACGATTTAAAACCGAATTTCCCAGTTACCGAATTTCCAAAATGTTCAAAGTCCAGTATGCTATGCAAGCCGGAGGCATTAGGCTATGTGATTTCTCCACCACAACTTGAGCCTGCGCCTGCTGTGCAGCCATAGCAATGTTGGTTCAGTACAATACTGCGATTGGCTAATTCTTCCAAATCAAAATCCTTGATATGTTGTGATTTGGCAGCAACTTTGAGGTCGAGCATTTGGTTGAAATCACAATCGTACATATAGCCATCCCAACTGACGGAAATGGTATTGCGACACATCAAACCTTCTACCGTTGCAGGGTTGAAGGCATTGACGAGTTCGTCCATATAATCTTTATAATTGTTGGTTTCGATGAGGTAGTCGAGGAAGCGGCTTATCGGCAAATTGGTAATCGCAAAAAGGCGATTAAATTCGATATTGTATTTGCGCTTGAGTTGGCGTTTAAATTCGGCTTCGAGGGTTTCTTGTCCGGCAGGGAGAAATGCCCCCGACGGATTATACACCAAGTCCAATTGCAAGCCTGTTCCTTCTTTGCCATAGCCGACCTCGTTGAGCATTTGCAGGGATTTAATTGAATCCTCAAATACGCCGTCGCCACGCTGGCTATCGGTGCGCGATTTGCTGAAATAGGGCAGGGAAGAGACGACATTGACCTTGTGTTTGGCAAAGAAATCGGGCAGGTCGTGGTATTTTTTATTTGCCTGAATAATGGTCAGGTTACAACGGTCAATGACCTGTTTGCCCAAGTCCGAGCATTGCTCTACAAACCAGCGAAAATGCGGGTTCATCTCTGGCGCACCACCTGTGATGTCTACCGTCGAAGCATCTATTTTTGAGATGATTTCGAGGCAGCGTTCAAGTGTTTCGCGGCTCATATTTTCCTCTCTTCTATCCGGTCCGGCATCCACATGACAGTGGGCGCAGGTTTGGTTGCAGAGTTTGCCAATATTAATCTGGAAAATATCAATTTTGGAAGGTTTTAATGGCTTAAAACCTAAGTTCGCCACCTTTTCCGTAAACTTCGGAAGGTCTGCCTCCACTGTATCTGCGCCGTTCAAGACCTTGAGTTGATAAAAGGTGTCGGCGAGTTGATTATCTCTCGATTTGAGCGATTTACTTCTTTGTTTTATTGCCATAATCGTAATGCGGACTTTACTTGTCCGTTGTGCTTTAAGCGTCCATTGGGTTGTGGACTTGCAGGTCGTTTATCCAATTAAAATCTTTCTGTAAAAATACGGAAAATTAACATGAAATATACAATCAAGATGCCGGTGTTACTTCAATGTCTTCGCCAAATTTTGAATTATGAATGACAAATGAATTTAGGCACTTAGTAATTTTTTAAAACCAAGATGTTATTGATAAGTTTGAGTTTGAGTTTGAACTTGTTCTTAAACTTAAACTTAAACTTACATCGTCATCTTCTTTACTTGATTCATCATTTGCGTGGCGTGTACGAGTGCTGCACCGCTTTTGATGGCGGCGGCTACGTGTACGGCTTCCATCATTTGTTCCTCGTCTGCGCCTTTTTTGAGGCAATCGGAAGTGTAGGCATCTATACAATAGGGGCATTGTTCGGAGTGTGCTACTGCCAAAGCTATCAACGCTTTTTCGCGCTCGGTGAGTGCGCCCTCTTTGAATACTTCGCCGTAATAGTCAAAGAATTTCTTACCCATTGCTTCCTGAAATTCAGTGATATTACCAAATTTTTTGAGGTCTGCGGGATTATAGTATGTTTTAGCATCCATATTATTTTTTTTCTTGAACTTGATACTTGTCTGGACTTTGGACATTGGGGAATTAGGAAATTATTCTTTATCAAATAATTATAAAATTAAATATCTGATAATCAATTGCTTAGGATTTAAAATCGAATTTCCCAGTTACCGAATTTCCAAATATCCAAAGTCCGGTACTTGAACTTTTCTAATAAATCGCTGTTCCGTTTTCGAGCCATTGCGACCAGCGTTTATTGTACGTGTGTACGCGCTTAGTTGTTCCGTTTTCATCAACGACAGGATTGCCCTGATTGACCCATTCAAAGATACTGCCGTAGAGATTATATACATTGGTGTAACCCATTTTCTGTAATTGCTCGCCTATCTTTTCGCTCCTGTATCCTACGGAACAATACAGCACAATGGTTTGTTCTTTTGGAATATTTTCTAATATGTCTTTATTTAAATTTTTGTACCCAATATACTGTGCGCCTTCAATGTGACTCACCTGATATTCTTCCCATTCGCGTGCGTCTAAGAGGCATACGCCGTCCGTCTGTTCCAATTCATCTACCGTAATCTGTGCTACTGTATTGCTCAATAGCAATTGCAGCATCTCGTCAAATTTCTGATTCGTGACAGTCGTTTGCGAAAATACATTTACGGACAATGAAATGAACGCGACGAATAAAAATAATTTTTTCATTAGTATTTACATTCTTAACTCTTGCTCATTTTTGGCAAAAGATGAGTAAATGAGTAGATGAGTAAATTTGAAATGAAGTAATGTTTTAATGAATCAATAAACAAACGTAAAAACATTTACTCATTTTATCATTTACTCATCTATTCATTATGCTAGTCTTTGCCATCTTAGAATATATTTGTACAAATGTAGTTAAATGAATAGAAATACGTTTGTCAATTTGTGGACAATTTTGCAGAACCTACGCGATACTTCCGGTTCACGTCCCTAAAAGGACACTTTCAACTCGTTTCAACTTGATTTGGTTCATAGTTCATGGTTCATGGTTCAATAGCATTACATTAATAGCACTACCAAAAGTCGTTTTTGTAATATGAATTTAAATTGAAAGATAAACGTGAGTCGTCGGACATTTTTGAAATCTAACGATAGCCCACATCTTTGAAAATAGGCCTGTGGTCGGACGTTTACAAAACGTCCGACCACAGGCATTTTTTTATTTAATTGAAAATTAATCTATTACAAAATTTAAATAAAAATATTTATAAAATAATTTAAATTAATTAAGTGTCATGTAAATATGCAGCAATTCTTTAAGTTCTGAAAATGAACTAAAAAAACATTATTATAAATTATTATTTCAATTTTAAATTCAAATTATTCAGCCAAATGCGGTTTTAAATTAGTCTAACATGAAAACGCCATAAATAATTGATTATTAATATTTTAACGAGTAGGCGCATCGCGTCGGCTCTCTTTGTAAAATCCAGTGCCCCAAGCTCCCAAAGGCGCATCGCGCCGACACCATTAAAACGTAGAATTAAGGGTGTCGCAGCTACGCTGCTCTATACGGGTGGGGAACATGCTTGTTACAAATAGGGTCGGTGCTAACGCACCTTTTTACATCACAAAAAATATTTAATTATAATTTTTTAATTATAAAAATTTGATAATCAATTATTTATGCTGAAAAATGCAAATAATTTAGAAATTTACCCACAAATTTAACTACGTAATTTTATACATAGATTAAATTGTAAATTATTATGTAAAATAAAAAATAATGTTTTTTTTACTTTATTTTTAATTGATTATCAGAACTTAAAGAATTGCT
>CALCMV010000051.1 GCA_937967535.1 uncultured Saprospiraceae bacterium | reverse complement strand
GCAGGGTCGAGGATTTCTACGCCTTTGTCGTGTAGGTTGCGGTCAAAGTGTTTTTCGAGGAGGTGGTCGGTGGATTCGACCATGAAGCGGACGATTTCGTTGGGCGTATAGACGACTCCGAGGCGGTCTGCCCCTTTGGGATTATAGACTTTGTAGAAATTTTCATATACGATTTTGAGGAATTTTTGTTTTTCATTGTGGTCGGCTATCGAAGCGGCGGTGGCGTTGAGGGTTTTGTAATAATGTCGGATGTCGCCGAGTTGATTTTGCCGCACTTCTCTGGTGAGAACGGTGTTGATGAGGTCTTCGAGTTCGCGGGCAATGATGTTGTATTTGAGGAAGCTGGAATCATCAAAAATTGCCGTAAAAAGGTCTTCTGTGAGGATGTGTTGGATGAGCATTTCGCGAATATCGGCGGTGCTGATGTCAGGATTGATTTCGGTACGGCAGAGTTCGAGAAAGCGGTCTCTGGCTTTTTGGTATTTTGTGTTGGTTTCGCTTTCTTTGTCAAAAAGTTCGCGGAAGGTACTGACTATCTGTGGAATATCATTTTTAAATTCTTCTAATGCAGCTTCAAACTCAAGGACTTCGGCAGGTTTGTAATTGATAAATGCCGAAAGTATCTTGTGGAGTTGGTCGGCATCGCTGACCTCGCCGCGCATGACTTCCACGCCGCCTTGTATGAGTACGGCGGTTTGGGTGTCTTCAAAGAGAATGTTGGATGCCGGATAGCCGTCTTTGTGGAGTTTCTTTTGGATTTCTTCGTCGATTTTGTCGTCGGGGTCTTTGCTTTCCCAATAGCCGCGATGTACGCGGAGGTCGTTCATCAATATACCGTCGGGACGGATATTTTTGCCCGTTTTTTTGGATTTTATCGTGATTTGTGAGTGGAATTGGTACTTTTTAGCTTGGGCGTATTGCATCACCAAAAAGTAAAAAGGCATGGAAAGTGCGCCTTCATTGGTCGCACCGGAACGCCTGACTTGGTGGACTTGGTTGTAGTAATTGGTGATGAGTTGTTTGGACATTTTATTTGGTTGAAAATGAAGGTGTGAAGGTAGGGATTTTTTTCGTACAGGCGATTTTAATCGCCATGTTTTTTATGTTGGACATGGCGACTGAAGTCGCCTGTACGTGGGAGGACATGGCGATTGAAATCGCCTGTACGGGGCTTATCCATACTTATAATAACAATGTTCATACTCCGAAGATGTACGGGCGAGTCCGGCGCGGACGGGATTGAGCATGATGTAGTTGACGATGTTGCACCATTCGGCATCGTCTTGGATGTGGTGTTGGTAGCTGCCTTGTTGCCAGAAGTTGCCGCGTCTGCGGAGGGCTTGGTTGGAGTAGTAGGCGGCGCGTCCTTTGAGTTTTTCGAGGGTGTCGTTGAGGAAAGTTTGGTAGCTTTCAGGTTGGGTGGGGTCGAGGTTGAGGTATTCGAGTTGGTCGGCAATATCTATGAGGAAATGGATGTGGTTGGGCATGACGCAGTGGGCTTGGAGGTCAAAGTATCTGCCGTTCATGTCGTAGAGTTGGTCTTTGACAAGGCGCTGGACATCGCAGTGTTTGAGGTAGCATGCGCCGCGTGGATTGCGGTCGAGGAGTTGGTCGTATTTGGCAAAAAAGCGTTTGACTTCTTCGTGGAGAAGGGCTTGGTGGTCGTCGGGATGTTCTTCTATGATGTCGTTCTTTTTTTGAGTAAATTCGGCTTCGAGTTGGTGAATAATGTCGTGCGGAAGGGCATCTTTGAGGCGTATGGTGATGAAGTAATTGACACCAAGCGGGCGGATGTTGGGTAAATACGGCTTGTAGTTGGTGTCTATTTTTTTCATTGGTTTTTGAATTTTAATTTTAGATGATTTGGTGGTTCTTTGACTATTTTTGCAAGTATCAAATTAGCATGATAGAAGCCCATCATTCGCAGGGAAAAGCGCAGATTTTTTGTTTTCAATTAAAATAAAAAATAAATTATTTGTATTTTAAATAAAAGTTTTAATAATACTAAAATTATTAGCATATTTAAATGTGTTATCTGGTAAATCCGTGTTCTATTTCGTTTTGCAAAAATTATCAAAGAGCCGATTCGGTTTTTACATGCTGAATAAATTTGTTCGTATGAAGGTACGAGTATTGAAGTGCTAAATTACGAATATTTTTTTAATTTGCTTACTAATAGTTCGGATATATTGACGGCTATGATTGGACTTGATTTTCCTTTCAATGATTTCTGTGTATTCCGATAGTATTTCGTTGGTGATTAAAAGTGTAAATTTTCCTTGAAGAATACCATCAAATATAGGACAGTATTTGGATCTTTTGGAAATTGAAGCCAAAAGGGAATTTGTATCAAGAACTACTCTCATGATTTGGTAGTATCATCATTGTCGCCTTTCAGCCATTCATCGTCTCATTTGTCTAACCATTTTCATCCCACAATCTATCCATTTCCGTTGTAGCTTTATCTGCAAAATATTGAGTTAATATCTGACGAATTTCTGATAGGTTGTTATCGTTCAATCCATTCCAATGCCGCTTTTTCGCGTTCCTCGTCCGCCGCCATAGCTGCATAGCCTTCTTCATCAGTTGCAAAAGAATGATTATAGCTTTTTTTACCATCAGGTTTATTCGCCTTTACATCTTCGAGAATAGTGTGTACGATATATTCCTGTCTATCAAGAGGTAGTTGGCGTATTGTTTCTATAATTTGTGTTGTACTCATGCTTTGTATTTTCGATAAAGATACAGATTTTTCTTTTTCGATGCCAAAATGTAGGGACAAGGCATGCCTTGTCCCTACATTTTTTTTTAACGCGGCACCTCAATCTTCTCCAAAATATCCCCAATCACATCCTCTACTGTAAAGCCTTCCATTTCGCGTTCCGGTGTCAGGATAATACGGTGATTTAGCACAGGCGATACCACAAAACGAATATCGTCGGGCGTTACGAAGTCGCGTCCACTCATGGCGGCTTTTGTTTTGGCGGTACGCATGATGGCGAGTGAGGCGCGTGGCGATGCACCTAAGAAAAGGTCGCCGTTGTTGCGGGTATTATGGATGATTTCGGCGATATATTTCAGCAATTCGGGGCGTATGTGGACTTGCTCGATGAGTTCGCGATATTCGGCGAGTTGGGCGGCGGTGACGGTGGGGCGCACATCAGCACTGACCTTTCCGCTAAAGTCATCTTTGAAGCGTTCAAGTATTGCGACTTCTTCTTCCAGAGAAGGGTAGGAGAGGAGGACGCGAAAAAGAAAACGGTCAAGCTGCGCTTCGGGCAATTTGTAAGTACCTTCCTGTTCGATAGGATTTTGGGTGGCGAGTACCATGAAGGGGAAACCCATTTTGTGGGTCGTGCCATCTATGGTCACTTGGCGTTCTTCCATGACCTCAAACAAGGCAGATTGCGTCTTGGCAGGTGCGCGATTGATTTCATCTACCAGTACGATATTGGAGAAAACCGGACCTTCATTGAAGGTAAATTCCGAAGTTTTCATATTAAAAACCGTCGTACCAACCACATCGCTTGGCATCAGGTCGGGCGTAAATTGAATCCGCGAAAAGCCCGTCTCAACCGTTTGTGCTAAAAGTTTGGCAGTCAAGGTCTTGGCAATACCCGGCACACCTTCAAGTATAACATGTCCGCCTGCCAGCATCGCCACAATCAGCAAGTCCAACATCTCATCCTGCCCCACGACGACCTTCTGAATCTCGTCTTTGATACGGTCAACGGCATCGCTGATAGGTTCTACATTGAGGCGATTTCTGCCCCATTGTGCTTCGGCTTCCTCTATGGGCGCAACGATTTCTTCCGCTTCGGGTACTTCGGTAGGTGTCGTAATGGGATTCTCTTCCGCTTGGTAATTGTGACCTTCTGTTGGTGTTAATTCTTCCATGATATTAGTGTTGTGGTGTTGTTGCAATAGTGATTATTTATATTTTACTTTACTAAACGAGATAGTGTTTTTCCTTCCGTTACCTTTTCTATTTCTTCGTTCTTCATAAACAATGAGATAGTCATCGTACCAATAATTTACATCCTCAATTAGCCACTTTTGTTTAGCCTTAAGGTCGGTTTTTGCAGACTCAAACTCGTATTCTTCTATAATTTTTCCGTCATGTCCAATCTTTATAGATTTGAGTATATTATCTGTGGTATAAACGAGTTTAACGGAGTTTTCGTCCTTTTCTACAATATTCATGTATTTTCTCTCGGAGATTGATTCATAGGATACCCATGTGCGAAACGACTTGTTCCATTTCAGATTGCCTTCATAATCAAATTTGAGTAATGCTGCGTGCGTATATCGTGAATCTATAAGAAATTGATTAGGAGAAAGTAACATTGCCCAGAGAAGATAATCTTCGTTGCTATCAATTCTATGACTGACTTGACCAACGAGTAAGTATCCATCGTGCATAGGAATGACCTCATGCATTTTCATGTAGTGAAGTCCCTTTGACTCCAATAGTGATTTCTGTTTTCTTTTTTCCTTTTTTTCTAGATCTGCCAACCCGAAGAAATCTTCTAAATCTTCGTAGTTATTCGTGCTTGAAAATTCAACTTTATTTTCATTTAATACGCTAAAAAAGATACCATATTTACGTTTTTTTTTGTAATATGTTCCTGTTAGAATATGCCGTTGATCATCATTTTTGATACCTGATGCATCCAATATATCGTATTCTGCGCCATTAATTTCATTGAGATTTACTTCATTAATTTTGCTGCCTGTATCATCAAAGAATACGATGTAATCATTTTCTCTTTTATTTCTACCCACCGCATGTACCGTAAAACTATTTTTCTTCGGGTTGGGTAATAAACTCTTTATAACAACTCGAGCATCGGAATCATTGAGAATTTTAGGTATCAATTTTTGTTTACCTGTTTTCCAGTTAACTACCAGAATAATATCACTTTCAGAAATATCAATTAATTCAAAAAAAATATGCTCACCGATTACATGCATACTCCTCGCCCACCTCTTGGGAGGTAGTTTGGTTTCAACTTTGATTGTATCTAAAGAAGGAATAGCAGTAGTTATGAGAGTATAGGTGTTTTTCTCATTACTTTCATACAGAGTATGGATATTTTCATTTGTATGACGAGTGCGTCGATAAGAACTTTTATTATGAATTAAAACTTTTAATTCTTTTATCGGTTTTAAGTTAGTGTCATATAGTTTATATTCCCATATAGTTTTATTGTTAGGCGTTTCGTTTTCCCTTGAGTGAACAACAAGTCCGTCTTTTCCAAAGTCAAAAAAATCCTTGCGTTCATATTTGTGACTAAGTGGAAATTCAATTCTATTTTCATAAGATATTTGACCAATACATAAAAGGGTTATAAATAAAATTAAAGTGGTTAAAACAGCCTTTTTCATAGTTATACGATTTTTGTGTTAATTAATTTAAATTGAGTTATTTAAAAAGTAAAATAAAAAATAATGTGTTTTGAAATTTAAAATTAATATATTGTATTAAAAAAAATAAATTCAATCAAAAATCACCCAATCAAAAATCAAGCATAATCCAAATCATTCTCAATCATCGGGCGAGTACCTTTAAATAGGAAGCCAGCCAATACCCCAAATACAAACCCACCGATATGCGCCCACCAAGCCACGCCACCACCCGAACCTGCCACCTGACTCGGCAGCAATTCGCCAATACCGCTAATCAATTGCTGACCAATCCAAAGTCCCAAAAACCAAACCGCCGCCATATGAAATGACGAGAAGATATAGGCAACAAAAACCTTAATCTGCGACTTGGGAAACATGACCATATACGCGCCCAATACTGCCGAAATCGCACCACTCGCGCCTACTGCCGGAATCGGACTATCAAGATTAAAAAAGATATGCGCCGCCGATGCTGCCAAGCCACCCATGAGGTAGAAAAACGCAAAGCGAACATTGCCAATCGTCGCCTCAATATTGTCGGCAAAGACCCAAAGGAACATCATATTGCCAATCAAGTGCATCCATCCGCCATGCAAAAACATGCTCGTCAGGAGCGTAAAATAATCCTGCCCATTGACAATTTCGACGGGTATCGCGCCAAAATGCCTGACAAATTCGCTACAATCCGGTTGTAAAGTAGCCTGATACAAAAATATCAGCACATTCAAACCGATAAAAAGGTAGCTGAATATCGGTTTGTAACCGCCTTGTACATTGTCGTCACCTATTGGAAATATCATAATTGAGTACCGAGTTATTAGAGTTGCGTTTTCAAATTTGCTACACTAATGTCGTTGTGCGAAGTGTCATAGACTGCTTTGCCGTCTTTCACCAAAATAATTTGTGGCGATTGATGAACCACTCCAAGTGTTTCCGCAATTTTGTTGGATACCGGGCGATAAGCAATCAAATCCAGAAAATAAGGTTCAACTTCTGTATCGCTCAAATCCCACTTGCGCTCAAAACGGTCTTTTGCCATCGAACTAATCGAACATCTTGTACTGTGCTTAAATATAACACAAGGTACTGTATTTGAACGTTCTATCAAAGCTTCTAAATCGGCTTCTGTATTTAGCACATGCCATTGAACGTCTTGGATTGTGGTGCTATCGGTTTTAGTTGTAAATTTACTAAAAAATCCCATGTTTAAATTTTAAATATCAAATTATAAATTGTAATTATGTCCTAGTAACTGGACTTTGGATATTGGGGAATTAGGAAATTTGGTATTAGGTAAATTGCTTTTTATCAAATAATTACAAAATTAAATTAATTGAGTAATTTTTTATCTTAATAAACACTAAATAGCTGATAATCAATTATTTACGATTGAAAACCTAATTTTCCAGTTACCGAATTTCCAAAACGTCCAAAGTCCAGTTAGTAACTGGCTATTGCGGAATTAGAAATATTTTCAAAATTTTCAAAATCCAGTTAGTGATTGGACTTTGGACATTGGGGAATTAGGAAATTTGGTATTAGGTAGATTGTTTTTATCAAATAATTATAAAGTTAAATTAATTGAATATTTTTCTAACTTAATAAAAATTAAATAATTGATAATCAATTACTTATGATTTAAAGCCGAATTTTCCAGTTACCGAATTTCCAAAACGTCTAAAATCCAGTTAGTGAATAGACACTTAAAATTTACAATTTGTACGTTAAGTGCGAATATACGCTTTTTTGATAACGTTGTAGCACAAAGAAAGTTTATTCACGAGTTGATGAATTGTCGAGTTGTCGAGTTATTGATGTCGTCAATTCGACAACTCATCAATTCGATAACTCGTTACTAACATTTTATAAACATCTGCCTGTGTATAAATTTTCATAATTTAAATGATAGCGGATTAAATAACTTTGATTGAATTATTGTAAATTTGCAGTCTACATGAAAATTCCACAACACTCTACGGTTAAGCCAAGACCAAATTCCAATGAAGTAAAGGTGATAACCTTCTGATGAATTAGAATTTTACAAAACAAAGTTGATAATTTACAATTTGTAAAATAAATCACGAATAAACGAATAACGAGTCTAACGAATACACGAGTCAACGAATAAACGAATCACTAATAATGGGAAAAATCATTGCAATAGCCAATCAAAAAGGTGGTGTCGGTAAAACGACCACAGCCATCAACCTCGCCGCTAGTCTTGCTGTTCTCGAAAACAGAGTATTATTGATTGATGCCGACCCGCAGGCAAATTCGAGTTCGGGTGTCGGTATTTACCAACAACAAATCGACAGTAGTCTCTACGATTGTATGATTGACGAGTTGGATCCTTATGATGCTATTCTGGAAACAGATACGCCGAACATGCACTTGCTGCCTTCGCATGTAGATTTGGTCGGTGCAGAAGTCGAATTGGTCAATCGCCCTCAACGTGAGCGCGTGATGCAGCATATGTTAGCATCAATTCGGGATGATTATGATTTTATTATCATTGATTGTCTGCCCTCTTTGGGTTTTGTGACCATTAATGCTTTGACGGCTGCCGACTCGGTGATTATCCCGATGCAATGCGAATTTTTTGCCTTAGAGGGTTTGGGCAAATTGAAAAACACCATCAGCCTCGTCCGTCAAAATCTCAACCCTGACCTTGTTATAGAAGGCATTTTATTGTCTATGTACGATGGTCGTCTGCGTCTTGCCAAAGAAGTAGTTTCCGAAGTTCGCAATCATTTTCAGGATAAAGTATTCAATACCATCATCCACCGAAATGCACGACTTGGCGAAGCTCCCGGTCTTGGCAAACCCGTCATTCTGTACGATGCAGAGTGCAAAGGCACTGTCAACTTCCTCAACCTCGCAAAAGAAGTAATGAATCAAAATCTCGCAGCCGCTTGATAATGCTACAATGCTACAATGCGATAATGCTACAATGTTTTCATGTCATTATCTAATTGTAGCATTTCAGCATTATCGCATTGTAGCATTATTATGGCAAAAAGTCGAAAAGGAC
>CALCMV010000050.1 GCA_937967535.1 uncultured Saprospiraceae bacterium | reverse complement strand
TCTCTACATATACAAACTATGGACTATCGACTATCGACTATGGACTAAAAAATAATGGCAAATGTAGTGTGTTTAAAGATTATTGACCGTTTTTTTCACACTAAATCAATACATAGCACTATCTTTGTGTGCTTTTTCGTTCCGTCCAATGGAATATGTTATTGAATAGACCGCAAAAGCAGCAAAAAAACGTGAAGCAACGTTGTTTACACGAATCAGTTGCAAAATGGACTTAATTTTGAATTTTTCAATATCCTTAATAGATACTTGATTATTGGGTATAAATTTTTTCAAAATAAATAGTAGGGCAAAATTATAAACTTAATTTTATCCCACTCATTATAATAATGTCTTCGCCAAATTTTGAATGACAAATTAATTTAAATTTTACTTTGTTTTCACTGATGATTATTAATTAATAAATTAAGTATTTTTATCATTCAAAATTCAAAATTAGCAAACACATTATTATAGGTCTATTAAATTTTATAGATAAATAACAATATGAATTATCTGCCAAGATTGTCTAGAAATTTTGAACAAGTCAATATGAATTTTAATAAAATAAAATTACCCCTTCAAATTATTCAAAATTCAATATTGAATCCTTCTTCATTACTTATTTTATATTTTTGTTTCGTATCAATATTTGCATACGCACAGGCACCACCCACTAGCGGAGAAAAATTTGTCATTGGAGGCATCGAAGTGGAAGGTTTGCAATTTAGTGAACCCAATGCGGTGATAGCGGTGACGGGCTTGGCGGTAGATAGCGAGATTCAGATTCCGGGCGATGATATTCCTGATGCGATTCGCAGCTTGTGGCGATTGCGTTTGTTTACGGATATTGAAATCGTTGAAAATAATCGTATTGATAATGTTGTTTTTCTGACCATCAAGGTGAGAGAACGTCCGCGCCTCTCGCGCTACTCGTATACGGGTATAAAAAAACACTTGCACGATGACCTCAATGATGAAGTTCAACGCTTTGTACAGCGAGGCGGTATCGTCACCGAAAGTGTAAAAATGAACTCTGCCAATGCCATCAAAGATTTCTTTATAGAGCGCAGTTTTTTGGATGTAGATGTGAATGTATCGGAAGTGGCAGATACGACAATGTTTAATGCGGTGCGCTTGGTGTTTGATATTGACAAGAAAAAACGTGTACGTATCAAAGAAATCAATGTTGAGGGCAATGAGGCATTAAGTGACAAAAAAGTGCGCCGCTTGATGAAAGAAACCAAGCGCAAAAAACACTGGTTTAAGCCTTCCAAATTAATTGAAGATGATTTTGAGGGGGACCAACGCAATGTTGTTGCACGATACAACAAGCTCGGCTACCGCGATGCGAAAATTACCAAAGACTCTATCTATCGTATTGATAATGAATTATTTATTGATATGGCTGTGGAGGAAAAAAATCGTTATTACTTCCGTGATATTACTTGGCGCGGCAATTCGATTTACAGTACCGAACAACTCACAGAGGTATTGGGCATTGAAAAAGGCGATGTATACAACGAAGAAGTCTTACAAACCCGACTGAGTTTTAGCCAAGACGGGCGCGATGTGAGTTCTTTGTATTTGGACAATGGTTATTTGTTTTTCCGTGTTGACCCCGTCGAAAAAACTGTCACAACAGATTCGATTGACCTCGAAATTCAGATATTTGAAGGACCGCAAGCAACGATTGATCGCGTAGTCATTAAGGGAAATGACCGAACACACGAACACGTTGTACGCCGCGAATTGCGAACTAAACCCGGACAAAAATTCAGTCGCTCGGACATCATTCGCTCGCAGCGTGAGATATTGGCTTTGGGTTATTTTAGTCAGGAAAATTTGGGTATCAACACTCCCGTCAACCCACAACGCGGTACGGTAGACATCGAATATACCGTCGAAGAACGCCCATCTGACCAACTCGAACTTTCTGCCGGATGGGGCGGACGCGGACGCGGCGTGATTGGTACGCTTGGTGTGACCTTCAACAACTTTTCGCTGCGAAACCTCCTTGATTTGGAAAGTTGGAGTCCGCTACCGCAGGGCGATGGTCAGCGTCTTTCTCTTCGCGCACAGACCAACGGGCGTTTTTTCCAATCTTACAATCTGTCTTTTACCGAGCCGTGGTTGGGGGGCAAAAAGCCGAACTCATTCACGTTTGCAGCCTTCCACTCTCGTCAAACGAATGGCGCACCCCGACGCATTGATGTGATTGCCGATGATAATGTGACCCGACGTATTGATAGTCCGAGTTTTCAATTGCTATCCATCACCGGAGTTTCTGTGGGCTTGGGAACACGCCTCAAAGTGCCGGACGACTTTTTTGTATCCAGCACCACTTTGAGCTATCAAAATATTGCACTCCGACAAAACCAAGCATTTGTATTGGCAGAAACCGGACGACCTGTTAGATTGGGTAATTATCACAGTCTGACGCTGAACCAAACCATTTCGCGCAACTCTATTGACAGCCCGATTTTCCCGACATCAGGCTCACAATTTACGCTTTCGGGAGAGTTTACATTGCCTTATTCGCTGTTTAGAAAAGATAATTTCTGGAAAGTCTCTGCTGCCGAAGCCGATGCTATTGTCGCAGCAGAAAACGAGACCCTCTCTGCCAGTGGCTTTCCGACATTGACCGCCCGACAAGCAGCAGAACTTGTTGAAGATAATGAAAATGCCCAACGTTACCGATTGGTTGAGTACCACAAATGGCGTTTTAATGCAGAATGGTATTCCAAAATTTACGGTAAATTCGTAGTACGTGCTGCCGCCAAAATCGGTATGATAGGGCATTATAATAAAGATATAGGCACGACACCATTTGAGCGATTCGAACTCGGTGGTGACGGTATCGCCAATTTTAATATACAAGGAAAAGACATTATTTCGCTACGTGGTTATGAAGACGGAAATCAGGAAATTTCGGCGAATACTTTTGGCGCAACGGTCTTCGATAAGTTTACGCTCGAATTGCGTTATCCATTGTCACTCAATCCTTCGGCAACAATTTTTGTATTGGCTTTTGCAGAAGGTGGCAATGCTTGGACAAATTTCCGCGATTTCAACCCACTAGACCTGCGTCGCTCGGCAGGTGCCGGACTACGGGTATTTTTGCCCATGTTTGGTACACTCGGATTCGACTACGGAATCGGATTTGACAAACCTTTCCTCGACCCCGATACAAGCATTTGGTCCGATTACGGCAGGTTTAGTATCATTCTTGGTTTCCAACCGGAGTAGAAGCCTTATCCGTGGACTTGTTTTGTAGGGTTTTAAACGATTTTTAGATATAAGGCAACTCGCAACAAATAATTGGTCAAAACTACTTCTTCTTTTTCACTCACTCTGCGTTGCAAAAATGGTCATTTATACCGATAAACTCACATTTTCGCGCCTTGATTGAGTAAAAAATAAATCGCATTTTTGACCAATTATTTATTTCGAGTTGCCTAAAAAGTAGCAGATATTTTCAAAATGTCTGCTACTTTTGCGTTTTCATGTACGTAAAACGATTTTGTAAATCGTAATTCGCATGTACAAGATAGCGATTTGCAAAATCGTTTTACGTTAAACTCCTGTTAAATCACCACCCGAATATGGGTGTTTTTTCGTGCTTTAATTTATTGATAATGAGTGATTTAATTTGTTTTTAATTAGAAATGAAATTTACATTATAAAAATTGGCAAAGCTATTGTAATACCAATGAGTAAATGAATAGAGGAGTAAATGAGTAAATTTTGTCGAAAAGATATTTACGCATCTACTCATTTTTAAAAATAAGATTCACATAACTAAATTAAAATAATCCGGATTGCGAATGACAGGTTTCGGGTTTTTAAATTTAACCAACTTGCAAGTCGCAACTCTCAAATGAGTCAAATATGAAAAAATTAATCCTTATCATGGCAGTAGCCATGACTACCGCCTTCACCGTAGAAGCCCAACGCATTGCATATGTAGATATGGACCGCATCTTAGGGACTGTACCCGAATATAAAGCGGCACAAACCGAACTTGATGCTACTGCCGAAAGATGGCAACAAGAAATTCAGATAGAATACGGCAAAATCGAAACGCTGTATCGCAAATACCAAGCACAAGAAGTGTTGATGAGCGAAACTACCCGCCAACAACGCGAGCAGGAAATCATTGACAAAGAAGCCCAAGTCCGCGAAATGCAAAAGCAGAAATTCGGCCCCGAAGGCGAGCTATTCAGCAAACGTCAGGAACTCGTCAAGCCTATTCAAGACCGCGTATATGCTGCCATCCAGCAATTTGCTGCCGACAGAGGTTTTGATTTCATCTTTGACAAAGGCACTATGCCCAGCATGATTTTTGCCTCTCCAAAAATGGATAAAACAGAAGAAGTCATTGAAAAAATGAAATAAATAATAGATATGAGACGAGAGAGGCAAGGCACAAGATAATGCGTTTTCCTTTCTCGTTTTTTCCACTACTAACTACTATATATTAGGATTGAGTTTGAGAATTTAAACTTAAACTTATTCTTTCCCGATAGCTTATCGGGGTAAAATTAGAAAAGAATCATGAATTACAAATCATTAATAGCAGCGAGCATATTGGTCTTTGCAATGCTTTGTTTCTCAGCGAGTTCGGTATCGGCACAAAAATACGGACACATGAACTTCGAAGAAGTGCTGTCCGAAATGCCGGAAACCAAAACTGCCCGTAGCAGCCTCGAAGAGTATAATGCTACATTGGAAGCAGACTTCAAAAAAATGCAGGACAAACTACGCGCAAAAGTCGAAGCAGCCGAAAAAAGAGCTGCCGCAGGCGAAATGAGCGGTGTAGAGCGTCAGCAGAAGTTGCAAGAAATACAAAGCCAAGAAGCCAAACTCCAAGAACAAGTACAGGCATTTCAGCAACAATTTGCGAAAAGACAAGCAGACCTTACCCAACCGCTTTTTGATAAATTGGGAGAGGTGATAGACCAAGTCGTAGTAGAAGGTGGATATGATTACATATTCGATACCACTACTTTATTGTATATTGCTGATAATGCCGACGATATTACCGGTAAGGTAAAAGCAAAATTAGGAATGTAGCAAACTAATGAGTGAATTTTGAATGACAAATTAATTTAAATTCTACGGCTATCAGTTCATAGTTGCCAGTTCATAGTTCATAGTTTTTTGCAATTCATTGAATAACATCCCGATACCGATAGCTATCGGTACGGGATTGTAAATTACTGATTATCAAAGTTGAGCAAACTTAAACGGGTCGCCAATTCTACTTTTTTTTGTTGATAATTAATAATTTAAATATTTTCCATTCAAAATTGACAATTATTACCCATAAAAACACAAAAAAATTCTTTTTTATATTTTATTTGTCCGACCTCTTGTTTTCTCTGATAATGAAATGGTCTGACTTCTAAACAGTTAAAAATTATTATGAATAAGTCAATTATAAAAATATGCACACTCGCGCTAGCTCTTGTATTTGCTGCGGCTACGGGTGTAGATGCCCAAAAAGTCGGACACATGAGTTCGCAAGCGATTTTCCTTGAAATGCCTGAAACGAAATCGGCTCAAAAAAATCTTGAAGATTACAGAAAACAATTGAGTTCGCAATTGGAAGGTCGCCAAAAAGCATTGCAGCAGAAAATCCAAAAGGGGAATGAGGATGTGCAAGCAGGCGTACTTACCCGTATTCAAATCCAAGCTTTAGAGGAAGAGGTCAGAAAGGAAGGTGCCGAAATCGAAAAGAAAGCTATGGAACTCGAACAGCAATACGCCAAGCGAGAAATTGAACTTTTGCAACCATTGGAGCAAAAATTCAACGCCGCCGTTAAGCAAGTTGCTGATGAAAGCGGCTATACCTACATCCTAGAAACCGCTACCTTGCTACACGCAAATGATTCAGATAATATTACTGATAAAGTGAAAGCAAAACTTGGTATGTAATTATGCTAATGGATGAATTATTGAATTTTGAATGAATGAATCATTTTGTTCGCCATTCAAAATTGAAAAAATAATCGGAAGACGGCTTCATGCCGTCTTTTTTATTGAAAATAAGGATTGTAAAATTGTGGGATTGAAAAATTTTGCGAAGCAAAAAATAACAATTCACAATCATACAATCACACAATCACACAATTTGAACAACAAAAAGCCCATCGGCGTATTCGACTCCGGCATCGGCGGCTTGACCGTAGCCAATGCCATCACCAAGCACCTCCCGAATGAAGAAATTATCTATTTCGGCGATACCGCACACCTGCCTTATGGTGAAAAATCTGCGGATGCAATACGTTACTACTGCATCACGATTGGTAAATTTTTATTGGAAAAAGGTTGCAAAATGATAGTCATTGCCTGCAACTCGGCATCATCGGCGGCTTATGATGTCTTGGTTGATTTTTTCAGAGGGCAGGCATTATTTGTGAATGTGGTTGACCCGCTTGTGGAGGCAGTCGCAGCAGAAAATTACGCTAAAGTCGGTGTCATCGCGACCAAAGCCACCATCAATACAGGCATTTATCGCCGCAAACTCCTCGAAAAACAATCTACGCTCGAAGTCGCTTCATTGGCGACGCCGCTACTCGTACCGATGATTGAAGAAGGCTATTTTCAAAACAATATCAGTCGCGTC
>CALCMV010000049.1 GCA_937967535.1 uncultured Saprospiraceae bacterium | reverse complement strand
GTATGGTCGTTACTATCTTGCCTATTAGTATTATTATTTTTTTAATCAAATTCATCATTTCATATTTTTTTCATAAATTATGAATTTCATCTTCATTAAGCATTATTTTTCTACATAATGGTATTTTTTATAGAGAAAATTGTACTATCAGGGTGATACCAACGAACATTAGAAAGCAAAAAAGACGAATTTGCCGAATTGAAAATTGCATTGGAATAGCCTCTCAAAAAACCCTAAAAAAGAACCGCCATTCCGAATCCCAATTCGGACGGAGATTAAGAGCATGTTTTAAAAAATAATTATGCAAGTATCAAATTTAATCATTGGTGCAGGACCTGCCGGATTAGCAGTTGCCGGAAGGATGCGAAAGCAAGACATTCCCTTTGAAATCATAGAGCAATCCAATGTAATTGCTTCCTCTTGGCATCAACATTACGAGCGATTATGCCTGCATACTGTAAAGCAATTATCTAATCTGCCTCATTTGGATTTCCCGGAAGATTATCCACTGTATGTACCTCGTAATCAGGTGGTTGAATATATGCAGAATTATGCTAAACATTTTGATATTCAAGTCCGTTTCAATCAAAGCGTTGAGTTTATTTCTAAGAATGAAGACGATACCTGGACGGTTAAAACTCAAGATAAAAACTACAGTACTAAGAACGTCATCATTGCTACGGGTATGAATCGAATCCCCAATTTTCCGACTTTTGAAGGGCAGGAAAATTTCGAGGGAACTATTGAGCATAGTCGTTTTTATAAAAATGCCTTGTCGCACAACAACAAGAAGGTTTTGGTGATAGGTATGGGCAATTCCGGTGCTGAAATCGCATTGGATTTAAGTGAAAACGGTGCTGAAACCTATCTTTCGGTGAGAGGTCCGATTAGTTTGGTGCCGCGTGATTTGAATGGACGACCTGTACAACTGACTGCATTGACCTTAGCAAAAATCCCTTTCGGATTGGGCGATAAAGTGGGCAATATCATTCGGAAAATATATTTTGGAGATATTCGAAAATATGGACTGGAACCCATTCCTGTTCCGCCGGTTATTCACTTGAGAGATACGGGTAAAACGCCGGTCATAGATATAGGAACTATCAAAGCGATTAAGGAAGGCAAAATAAAAATCAAAGGAGGCATCCAACATTTTTCAAGAGATAAGGTACACTTTAAGGATGGAACGGAAGAGGTCATTAATCACGTTGTAGTGGCAACCGGTTATCGGGCAAAAATAGAAGACTTTTTGGAAAGGGGAACAGAGGTCTTGGATGATTATGGATTGCCTTGTCCGCCGATTGGAAGGGGTTTTCATAAAGGTATTTATTTCAATGGTTTTGATAATTATAAATTGGGAGGCGCACTGGGTACAATTTTTAATGATTCGGAGACTATTGTGGAGGATATTAAAAAAACACAATAGATGGTAAATTAAGTTTCTTTATAAATTTAAATAAATGTAAAATGTAATACCCACTAATCTCCTGCAAACGGTGTCCCAAAAATACCAACTGCCAATTCTGCCCAAATTAAGAAAAATATGACCGTAATCAGCACATAAATGAGGATACGATATTTGGATTTGTTGACCCTTCGGATGACTAAATCAAACAGTAGTCCCGTACCAAATAACAACAAAGCTGCAACAACAAAGTCGCCCAAAGTCCAATCCACCTCATCCGTAAATTGCATTGCTATCAGTGGGATGAGCAATATCAAAGCAATTACAAGTGTAATAATGAGAAGTCTTTTCATTCTTAATTTTACGTTCACCGAAAAATAATAAAAAAATAGGGCAATATTATTGATATTTTATGCCGTACTATTTTTCGGAAAATGAGGAATCGACAACAGTCAAAAATAAACTCAATATTTGTGGGCAGATACTTGATTGTAGAGACATGGCATGACATGTCCCTACAAATCAGACAATCAAAAACCACTTAATACAAACTTAATATCGTCTTGATATTTGAGTGATATTTATTGATTAATTTTGTTGATGTTTTTTTATAATACATTTAACAAATTTAAATCATATGACAAGTAAGAAAGTCCTTACTTTCCCTAGCTTTTGCCTCCTTGTGGTTCTTCTTATTTTTTCGTGCAAAAGTAAAAACCAACCCGTCAATAACACCGAAGCAAGGGATAATCCGGTAGAATATCAAAACGCTGAAACCTCACAAGCCAAACTCTCCGATTCGATAGAAGCCACCCTCGAAACCAAACCTGTCAATTCCCTCAATCCTGCCGAAGATGCTGCCGACGACCCCGCGATTTGGTACAACATCAACGCACCGGAAAAAAGCATTGTTTTCGGGTCGAATAAGAAAAACGGTATTCACGTTTATGACCTTACCGGGAAAGAATTGCAATATGTAGCTTGTGGTAGAATCAATAATATCGACGTGCGGCGCAAGGTCAAATTTGGCGATGGTACGGCAGATATTCTCGCAGGAAGTTGTCGTACCGACAATTCTATCGTCATTTTTGTGATTGATAAAAATGGTAAAATTAACGACGCACCTGACTACAAAATCAGTTTGGGCACCTTTAGCCCTTATGGTTTTTGTCTGTATAAAGGTAAGGATGATGTGCTATATAATTTCGTCAATAATAAAGCAGGACAAGTTAAGCAAATTTCGGCGGATTTAGCTGATAATCAAATCATTAGTGAAGAAGTTCGTCAACTCAAACTCGCCAGCCAAGTCGAAGGAATGGTTGCAGATGATGCCACCCACACGCTATACGTAGGTGAGGAACAAACGGGTATTCACATCTTTTCTGCCGACCCGAAAGGCAGTACTAAAGGCATCCTTTTGAATGGGAGTACCAATGCGAATAAAAAAATCCGTTACGATATAGAAGGCTTGGCACTCTTAGCACCCGACCATCTTGTGGCTTCCAGTCAAGGTAATTTTTCTTATGCGATTTTTGATATAAAAAAGAAAAAATACGTTAATTCCTTCTTCATTAAAGACGGTAAAGTTGATGCCGCAGAAGAAACCGACGGTTTGGAGATTATGAAGGGGAATTTTGGCAGTCAATTTCCTAAAGGCATCCTCGTCGTGCAAGACGGATTCAATTATAATGACGAAAAAGTCCGTGAAGCACAAAATTTTAAATTCGTCGATTTGCGTGAAGTCATGAAGTTTGTGGAATGAGTTTGTTGAGTTGATGAATTGATGAATTGTCGAGTTGTTGAGTTGTCGTGAATCAATTCAACAATTCATTAACTCAACAACTCGTCAACTCAACAATTCGTCAACTCAACAATTCAACAACTCGTCACTCCGTCAACTCAAAGAATACTTAGGCATTTGTGGAGTCAGTTGGAAATCAAAGTATTGTTGGAAAGAATACTGACGGAAAACGCCATTGCAAGTATATTGCCAGCCCGGACTCCGCTTGGCAATGACATCCATAATATGTGATACATCGGCTTGATAGGCAATATATCCGGCAAAACGCAGAGCGTCTTTTACCTCTAAAGTGGTGGTTTCGAGATTGGTAAGCATGAGGTACTCTGCCACTTCACGAACGATGTGAATGTCAATGTGACGGTAAGCTCTTTTTTGTAATGCATTTGGCATAATGTAATGTTTTAATTTTATAATTAGTAAATTGTGATAATGTGTTGTCGTATACACAAAAATACGATAACACATCAACACACCTCAATAAGATAGCGAATCGTAGATTGCGCTGAATTATAAACGATGTACTCGTTATTGATAAGGTCGGCACCGCCTTTTGCGAATAATGAATCATAATTTTTGCCGCGTTTTTTGAGATTTTCCTCTGAGAGTTCGTAGCACCACGAAGCGTGATTTTTGATTTTGAGTTGTTTGCCTACGTGTACATCATATAGCGCGAGAAATGCTTTTTTCGAGCTACCGCCCGTCCAATACGCCCCCCAATGCGAGGTATAATTGAGCGATTTCTGAAATTTATCTGCAAAGTATAATCCGTAACCAAACATCTTGCCGTTGATAACTGCATTGGCAGGGCGCAAAACCAAACCTGCTTTCATAATGGAGAGCCAATTTTCATTGCGGCTACCATGCCAGAAAAGTTCCGTTTTTTTGTTTTTCGTAGTAGCGAGATGTTGGTCAAAATCTTTTTGTGTACGCAAATTAATGATTTTATAAGCGCGTTTGAATATTTTCTTATCCGTTCCCATCATGCGCTTTATCATTTTGGTCAATGCTGCATCTTCGACAAGTTCAATTTGAATGCCCATTGCCTCCAATAAAGTCATTTTTTCTTGTGGCGTATTAGGTTTATTTTCCCCTTTTTGTTGCTCGTTAATTTCGACTTGTCCGCGCATTACGTCAAGGGTTTCTTGTTCTTTGGCGAGCATTTCGCGAATGGTTTCGCGGTCTTTATCGTTCTTTGGCTTGGCGGCAAGGTGGTCTTTTACATGCGTCATACGACGTGGAATGACTTGATAGAGTTCCAATAATTTGTCATTGAAATTGGCGATTCTCATACCTTTTTTGACCCTTGATACGAGGTCATCCAGTAGCTTTTGTGCTGCTTCTACTTGTTGGCGTGTCACCTCTTCGGCAGAAACCATATAATTATAGCTGATAGATTTTCGGGCGGCTTTCATGAGTTCCTGTATCAATGCTTCTACTGTACTATCCTGTATTTCAAGGTGTTGTGTTTCTTCATTCACTACATTGGCAAAGAGACTCGTTTGGTCTTTATAGCCCTTACGAATTTTTTCCTTGTATTTGCTGTCCCATTGTGTTACATTATAGGTGCGTTCTACGCCCGCGCTGCCCACACGACCATATGTAGCGGTGAATGTACCGTCTTTATTGTCGCGCATCTCGTAAAATTTGTTATTATTGGCAGATGTCACCATAATCAATTTGGCGATGCGTGTGGCTTCGACAGGAACTTCTTCCTCTGTGTCCGGTTTGGGTGGAAGAGCAGATTTTTGCTGTGGTAATTGACTAGCTTTAGCCTTTGGTGCTGATTGCAATATTTGTGTGGGGGTGGTGCCGGTAAAAACTTGTTGGATTAAATTTAGCATAGTATGAAAATTTTATAAAGTGTCATTTATTTGTTTTCAAATCATGTCGCTAAATTAGTTACACTTTTTTATTTATGCAAATTTTCAAACAAAAAATTTATCAAAAAAGTGAAATAAATTCATTTTATAACTATTATGTTTGCATTTTTGTAAAAACAAGCACCTAATACTCTGGATTTTGGGGAATTCGGAAACTGGTCTCGGCTCAGCCGAAAAGCCAAAACACATACTACTGCACACCTTTAGTTTTGTCACAAAGGCACAAAGGCACAAAGAATTTTCATGCTTATCATAATGTGTTCGCCTAATTACCTAATTTCCCAGTTGCCTAATCCCTTAGTTTCTTTGTTGAAAACTGAAAGCCAACAATCTATATTCTTAATAAAACATCAAAGAGAGCGTTTAGGGTTAAGTGACCGATTTGATGTGAAGCCGAGTTCATAAGGTGTTGGTTTTGTTGAATCTTACTAAGTCGTGGTACATAACTCGTACTAAGTCGTGGTAGCCAAACTACTAAAAAGTCGTAGTATATTGGCTACCATATTTCGAGCAAACAAGTTTGAGTTATAAAGAGAAATTGCTTGCTTGATAAATTT
>CALCMV010000048.1 GCA_937967535.1 uncultured Saprospiraceae bacterium | reverse complement strand
TATTACCGGAAGTACTGTGTAGTTATTATCATATCCTAGGTTTTGAGTACCCGGTGTCGGTGTACCCGCTCCCCACGCACCGCCATGTTTTCCATCCAGATTAGGATTAATCTTTTGAATGGAAATAGCGACTTTTTGAGTAAATGTTTCTGTATAATCAGTACCGATAGGTCTGGTTGGAATAGCGCGAATATCCTCAAAATCCTGATATCTGACATTAGGCCATTCTTTCCAACCGTCATAATCTACTTCATCTACTATTTTGAAATTTGCATCTCTCAAAATAACATCATCCGATTCGTTGCTCAATGCTCCCATAAAAGGACCATAAGCACCGCTGATTCCAAAATCAGATTGACATTGAGCCGGGTCAGCACAAACAACAAGATAGCCTCCCGCCGGAATACTTGTACCTCCGGGAAATTCGTATGTAATACCATCAGTCAAATACCAACCCGATAGGTCTATGGCAGATGCACTTGTATTGTGCAATTCAATGAACTCAAGATTTTCTTGTATTTCTACCGAACGATAATTGATTTCATTGATAACTACTTCGGTCTGCCCTTGAGCAAACACAGAAAATAGTAATAGTGGTAATATGGCAGATAGTTTGAGTTTGTTAGTAATTGGAAAATAGCCTTTTAATTTCATGATACGCATTGTCTATTATTTTGAGTTTATGTGAATAGCAACAGGCTGTAAGTGCATTAAATTCTTATGCACCTGTAATATTAAGACGCAAAAAAAGCATTTTAGTTGCATTTGTATGACAGGGAAAAATAAATTCCGAAAATTGAACACACAAAACAAAAATAAGAAATATTTCCTTGTGGACAAATAAGTTTTTTTATAAATTTAAAATAAATTTGTATGGCTTTGCATGTTTTGCATGTTTTACCTTAAAAATCAAGCACTTACATAAGTTTTTAATTAAATTTGAATAAGAAATAAAAAACAATCAAAGTAAAATATTTAATAATTTATTATTAACTGTATATCAGTATTTTAAATTAATGAAATGTAAAAAATAATTTTTTATGACATAAAAATTACAAAAGCACAGCAAGAAGTTTTTCGTCAAAAGGGCTTATTGATTCATAATCAAAAACAACGCCGAAAAATCATTTTTTGTGACAGTACAAAAAATGACCTTCAACTTGATTATATATCACTATCTTTGCAAATAAATTTTTCCTCCATTTCAATTACAAAAAATTCGCATGGAATTATCAATCAAATTACAAGGCAATATCAATACAGAAATTGAAAACGGTATCGCTACTATCACCTTTTTCCATCCTGCTCACAATTCTCTTCCCGGCGTACTCCTCGCCAAATTTACCCAAGCCATCACCCAAGCCGGCGAAAATAAAGCAGTCAAAGTCATCGTCCTGAAAAGTGCCGGAGACCGTACATTCTGCGCCGGTGCGAGTTTCGACGAGCTGATGTCTATTGAAGATTTTGATACAGGCAAAAAGTTTTTCATGGGCTTTGCCAATGTTATTAATGCTTGTCGTAAGTGTCCCAAACTCATCATCGGGCGTGTACAAGGCAAGGCTGTTGGTGGTGGTGTAGGGATTGCTTCGGCAGTTGATTATTGCTTTGCAACAAAATATGCTTCTATTAAGTTGAGCGAATTGGCAGTAGGTATTGGTCCTTTCGTCGTTGGTCCGACAATAGAACGCAAAATCGGCACATCCGCCATGTCCCAACTCGCTATTGATGCCACCGAATGGCGCGATGCTATCTGGGCAAATGCCATGGGTTTATACGCCGAAGTTTTCGATAATGTGGAAGATATGGATGCTGCTATCGAAGTATTAGCCCAAAAACTGGTCAACTCGAACCCCGAAGCTATGCGTCTGCTCAAACGTGTTTTTTGGGAAGGTACAGAGCATTGGGATACTTTATTAGAAAGAAGAGCAGAGATGAGTGGACAGCTTCTTTTGTCGGAATATAGTAAGAATGCTATTGCGGCTTTTAAGAAAAAATAAAAATATTTAAATATTTAAATGTAAAATGTAAATTTGTATAACGCGAATGAACGCGAGACATTTCTTATACTATTGATTTTTTAAGTTATTAAACAATAAAAAAATGTAAATGTATTGTACACGTACTACACAATAGCTATCGGGATTTATACTTTACATTTATTATTTTACAACTTGTCCTGACGAATGACAAGATTTTACATTTTATAGCAAGTAAAATGATTGCAACACAAAATATATCCAAAACTACCCTAAAGAAAGCCTTCCGCCTCATGGCAACTGCCAAAGCCATGACCGAATATTACGAAGAGAACATGAAGGATCTGGTCAAATATGTCCACGCTACTTCACGCGGACACGAGGCGATTCAGCTTGCGCTTGGAATGAACTTGCTATCGCAAGATTTTCTGGCAGCATACTATCGTGATGATTCGATTTTGTTGGGCATCGGCTGTACGCCTTATGAATTGATGCTACAACTGATGGCAAAACGCGACGACCCATTTTCGGGCGGACGTGCTTACTACGCACACCCTTCTTTGCGCGATGCCGACAAGCCTACTATCCCGCACCAATCTGCTGCCACAGGTATGCAGGCAATTCCGGCGGCAGGTGTTGCTATGGGTATCAAATATAAGGAATTGCTGGGCATGGATGAGGATTATGGTGGGCAATTTCCTATCGTGGCATGTTCCTTGGGCGATG
Source organism: uncultured Saprospiraceae bacterium (assembly GCA_937967535.1). Lineage (GTDB taxonomy): Bacteria > Bacteroidota > Bacteroidia > Chitinophagales > Saprospiraceae > JAHDEO01. The sequence continues at coordinate 8,804 of CALCMV010000048.1, read as the reverse complement.
CTTGTATTACGGAGGGCGAGGTATCGGAAGCCTTCCAAATGGCGGTTTTGAAGAAGCTGCCAATACTTTTTGTGGTACAGGATAATGAGTGGGATATTTCGGCGCATGCCAGCGAATTTCGTGCAACGGATGCAACGGGTTATGCGCGGGGTTTCAACGGTTTGGAGACTCGCACGATTGATGGGAATGATTTTTTTGAATGTTACAACACGATTGAAGAAGTCATTGAATTGATACGAAATGAACGCCGTCCGTTTCTCATACATGCGCGTGTACCATTGCTCAATCACCACACTTCGGGCGTGCGTATGGAGTGGTATCGCGACGACCTTGATGAGCATCGCACACGCGACCCTTTTCCGCTTTTTCGCAAACAATTGTTGCGAAATGATTTTACGGAAAACGAATTGGACGAATTAGAAAAAGAAGCATGGATAACTGTAAAAACCGATTATGACCGCGCATGGAATGCCGAAGACCCACGCCCGGAAGACCTCTACACCCACGAGTTTGTGCCAACTCCAATTACGGAAGAAAAGGGCATCCGCGCACCCGAAGGCAAGGATAAAGTGGTGATGGTAGATGCTGCGTTGTTTGCGATTCGGGAATTGATGGAAAAACACCCGGAGTGCTTGCTTTACGGACAGGATGTAGGGCGCAGATTGGGCGGTGTATTTCGCGAAGCGGCTACGCTGGCAGAGCGATTTGGGGATGAACGGGTGTTCAATACACCGATTATGGAGGCGTTTATTATTGGTAGTACGGTGGGTATGTCGGCGGCGGGTTTGAAGCCGATTGTGGAGGTACAATTTGCAGATTATATTTGGCCCGGTATGAATCAGCTTTTCACCGAAGTCAGCCGTTCCTGCTATCTGTCGAATGGAAAATTTCCGGTGAGTATGGTCTTGCGTGTGCCGATTGGTGCTTATGGTGGCGGCGGTCCGTATCACTCCTCGAGTGTAGAGAGTGTGGTGTGCAATATTCGTGGTCTGAAAATCGCTTATCCCTCCACCGGTGCCGACTTGAAAGGCTTGATGAAATCTGCTTATTATGACCCGAATCCGGTGGTGATTTTTGAGCATAAGGGGCTGTATTGGTCAAAAATAAAAGGCACAGCCGCCGCCAAAACTATCGAACCGGACGAGGATTATGTGATTCCATTTGGCAAAGGTCGTATGGTACTCGAAGCAGATGAGGCGCACATTGAAGCAGGCGAATCGCTCGTGGTCGTGACCTATGGCATGGGCGTTCATTGGTCATTGAACGCACAAGAAAATCATAAAGGTAAAGTCTCTATTTTAGATTTACGTACGCTCAATCCGCTTGATACTGATTTGATTTACAGCGAAGTACGCAAGCACAATCGTTGTATTGTTTTGACGGAAGAACCTGTTAGCAATTCATTTGCCCAAAGCATAGCAGCACGTATTCAGGAAAATTGTTTTGAGCATCTTGACGCACCTGTACGTACTATCGGTTCGGCAGATATGCCCGCGATTCCATTGAACAATGTATTGGAGTATGAGATGATTCCTTCGGCAGAGAAGGTGAGTAAAGTGATTGGGGAGGTCTTGTCGTACTAAGGAAGTTTAAGTTTATCCCGTACAGTTGTCGGGAAAGTTTAAGTTTAAGATTAATTATTAATTCGTTTTCAACGAATTACAAAAACTAATGTGTTTATTAGTTTTGTCTCCCTACTTATTAAGAGCATGTTCTATAAAATACTGATAACAAAACAATTACGCAATCTTACAAGCCCTCAATTCATCCGTTTTGCCAAAAGCATTTTTAACGCTACTTTTGCTGTAAAATCAATCAAAAACATGCGCGAATAGCCGTTTGTCGCCCGCCGTCAAGCGTCTACCGTCCACCATCTACCGTTGAGCATGTTAGACAAAATTACCGCATACTATCGCGCTTGTTATCAAGCGGATTTTCGTACCGTAAATCTCACCAATTTTTTCGGGAATAAAGTCTTGCATCAGCATGTACTTCACTCTGCTGAAATTCTTGAAGTCGCACTTCGCTCTTACCCCGTCGATACCGAATGGGCTGAAAAAATCACCCAACATTTAGTCGTTTATTCCAAAGAGCAGACGCTGTACTGCTGCGCCTTTTTCGTGCATGGTACGGCTCGTTTTTTGGGTAAAAAACAAGACGTATTCGCGCCACTTTTTTTGTATAAAGCAGAATTAACTTGGAAAAATAATGTCGCTTTTCTTCGTATTGATACTGAAAATACACTGCTCAATCCTTCGATAGTTTCTTTATTGAGAACCACCGAAACCGACTCACAATCAAATATTTACGATAGCCTTTCTGCCGAATTGCCAAAAGGAATTATCGGTTTTACGGCAATGGCAATGATAGAAGAACAACTCCAACGCTTCTTTCCCGACTTGAATCTCGACGACCTCAAAGGCTACCCGAATGTGTATGATGAAGCTGCGGTAAAAGCCATTCGTTCTGCGGCAGTTGAGGAAGGCAAATTCAAACTCATTCCCGCGATAGGTGTGGGCGTGATGAAAAAATCAATGGCTTCGCGGGGCATCCTCACCGAGTTGGAAGCTATGGTACAAGCAAATGATTTTTCCCAAGCCATTCACAGTATCTTTGGCTTGCAAAATAAAACGAAAGCCCTCAAAATTAAAGGTGAATTTATGATTCCCGTTACCTTGAGTGAGAGTCAACAAGCCGTATTTCGTTCTGTTTTTAAAAATGAATTAACGCTCGTCGTCGGTCCGCCGGGAACGGGTAAATCTTTTACGATTGCAGCATTGGCGGTGGAGATGTTGACACGCGGAATGTCGGTTTTAATTGCCTCAAAAAATGACCAAGCGGTAAATGTCATTGCGAATAAAATTGAACGTGACTTCGAACTTGAAAAGGTGGTGGTTAATGCTGCGAATAAAGACTATAAAAAAGCCTTACAAGCCCGTTTAAAAAACCTCCTTTCAGGTATGACCACCGAAAGTAATCTATATAATATCAGGACTTTACAAGAAAAATTAAGGAATTTACTCAAGGACTTAGACGCATTAGAGAAAACAGCCGAATTAAGAGCCAAAATGGAACGCGAAGAAGGTCGAAATCTTTACGATGACCAACACGGACTTCTTCAGTTGAATGAACGAGCAAGACGATTTGCAGGTTTTTTGAACATGGAAAATGCACGTTTTTTTGAGAAACATTTTCCAATAAAAACCATTCAGAAAAGATTAGCAAATCGCCCTCCTTTATGGGAATTGATGTTCAACATAGAACAACTCGTCATCAAGCGACAGGAACTGACGCAGCGATTGGTAAAGGAGTCATTTGCGTATTATTTGAATGAGGGTTTGGGGAAATATCGTAGCGAAGTTCAAAAACTGCTCAAAGCCATTCGCGCTCGTACAGGCAACAAAAAAGAAGGTATTTTCAGCGATATTGATTTTCGGAAAATACTAGATACATTTCCCGTTTGGACGGTCAATACGTCCGAAGTTCACACCGTTTTGCCCCTTCAAAAAGAGGTATTTGACTTAGTAATTATTGACGAAGCCACGCAGTGTGATACAGCGAGTATTCTCCCGCTTTTGCAACGTGCCAAACGCGCCGTCATCGTTGGCGACCCGAAGCAATTGCGGCATTTATCTTTTCTTTCGCGGCAGCAACAGGCTTTGCTTTGCACACAATATAATTTGCAAGATATTGATAATGAATTACTTAATTATCGTGAAAAAAGTGTATTGGATTTGGTATTTGATACGATACCGAATCAGGAGCAAGTACAATTTCTGAACGAACACTATCGCAGTATGCCTGATATTATCCATTTCAGCAATGAGCGATTCTACGATAATCACCTCACAATAATGACCGCCACACCTGCCACCCAAAGTCACCAACACATCTTCCTCCACCCGACCGATGGCAAACGCTACAAAACGGGCTACAACAAAATCGAAGCCGAAGCCATTCTCGACGAAGTGGAACGCATGATGACGGAGGAAAAATTTATCCACGACAGCCTGTGTCAGAGCATCGGGATTTTGTCGCCTTTCCGCGAGCAAGTCAATTATTTGCAAAAACAAATCAGTAAGCGATTCAGTACGCAGCAGTTGGAACGCCACCGCATTTTGGTGGGTACGCCTTTCAATTTTCAGGGCGAAGAACGCGATGTAATGTTGCTGTCTTTTGTCTTGGATAATGCCGCACATTCGTCTGCTTTTCAATACCTTAACCGTGCCGATGTGTTTAATGTGAGCATTACGCGGGCGCGGGTATTGCAGCGTGTATATACCTCATTCGACCCCGCACAATTTAACTTTCAAAACCTCGTTTTCGATTACGTCAACAGCCTGCGACAAAGCAACTCGACCACCACCCTCACGCCCGATGCGCCACCCAATGATTTTATGATGGAAGTCGCCGATACGCTACTCGATTTTGACGTGCGCCAACTCTATCGCGCCTACCCAATCGCCGGTGTGGAAATCGATATCGTAGTGGTCAATCAAACCGGACAAACCTGCTGCATCGACCTCGTCGGCTACCCCGGCGAGTACGAAGATGTGCTGCCACTCGAACGTTGGCGGATGCTGGAACGGGTTGGGATGCGGGTGTTTTTTCTGTCTTACTCGCGTTGGTATTTTGAACGGGAACGGTGTGTGGGGGCTTTGAGGGCGTTTGTGGGGTGATGTAGCGCGACACTTCCAATTCGCGCCGTCTTAGTTTTGCGGTATATACGCGAGGAACGAGCTGGAAGCGTCGTTCTACGGTACGCTAACTGGAAGTATCGCACTACGAACCGTCTATTTTTCTTATATTTGCAAAACTACTATTAACTACTTTCATTTGAAACCAACCAACATGTTTAGTCGAAAATTAGAGCGATATGGGTCTGCACAAATCTCCGGTAAAGTTAATCTGAAGGCGATTCCTCATTTGAAAAAACGACATTATTACATCGTAGATATTCCGTTGGACGGTGATGCACCTAAACAATACATCAAGGCTTATTTTCACTATAAAAATTGCCCTAAAGTCGGAAAACCCTCAATGTGGGACGGTTTTTTTGCTAAATCGGGCGGAAAATCATACCCGCATGAGTCAGTTACGGAGTTTTTAATCAATAAAATAGGGGAATTTTTGGGATTGAATATGAATGAAACGAGGCTAGTCATTGCCAATCAACAGATTAGATTTCTGAGTAAAGACTTTATCAAACCCGATAAAAAACTAATTCATGGAATTGAAATTTTGGCAGAATATTACGAGGATAAAGATTTCGTACTTGAAATCAATAAAGACCGAAAAAACAGAAGGGCATATCTGACATTTGAAGAGATTGAAAAGTCCATTATCCATGTATATCCGAAGGAAAGCGACGATTTATTGACGAGCCTGATTCAACTGATAACCTACGATGCAATTGTTGGGAATAATGACAGACATTTTTATAATTGGGGTGTGATTGGCGATGTATTCAATGCGGAAACAACAAACGTGTTATTCGCGCCTGTGTACGATTCGGCAAGGGCTTTATTGTGGAACAAAATGGAGAAAAAGGTGTTGGAAATGTACCGTCAGTTCAAAGCGGGTTCTAACGAATTGGACTATTACATCAACAAATCAAAACCGAGATTCAGCTTTGACGATAATCCTGAAGCTAATCACTTTGAATTGATTGAGTACCTGAGCAATTACAAGTCAAAGTATCAGGCAATTATCACCGAATTAATCAATATCGAAACAGAAAATGCCGTTATCAGGGAACTAAATGGGCATCTTTCTTGCTTTTTTAGTGAAGAACGTGTTATTTTGGTGGAAGCAATTTTAAGAAAACGATTCGAAAAATTAAGAACAGTTACAGTATGATTGAATTTATTAAAAATTTATTTAGTAAACCTGACGACGAATCCAACGGTTCTTTCATTCAGAATAATGATACTATTTTTGTGCTGAAAATTGTGGATAAAGAAACAGGAGAACTCGTTATCGGAACTTTGGAATCCAGCGATAATTTCTGGATTTTTGAGTATTCCGAAGCGTTTAAACAACAGCAAAAATATCGCAGACTGACGGGTTTTTCCGATTTGAATAAAGTTTATAAAAGGGAAGTGCTTTGGCCCTTTTTCAAAATAAGGATTCCGGGATTGAAGCAACCTTTAGTCCAGAAAATCCTCGAAGAAGAGTCCATTCATAAAAACGATGAGGTATCTCTTTTAAAGCGATTTGGAAGACGGAGTATCTCTAACCCGTATTTGCTTGAAGTTGCTTGATGGACAATGTGAAAATATGAAAAGCCGCGATTTTTTTGAGTCGTGGCTTTTTTGTTTATGCACCGCCTATTTTTCTTATATTTGCGAAGCCTCTATTTCTCATTATCTTTTAAAATTTTTATGGTGTCTGAATTAGCCTTAGAACTGATACGCGAAGCGAAAAGGACGAAAGCAAAGGGTCTTGGTTGTGAATAGTTTTAAATTTAAAGTTATGAAAAAGTATTTAATTTTCTTTTTGTTGGTGATGGGTGGGACATCACTTTTTGCACAAGGCGAAATCAAAATAATGAGTTATAATTTATTGATTTATCCGGAAGGGGAGATGGTCAATAGGATTGATACCTTGAGTGAAATACTGGAGTTTTACGAACCCGATTTATTGTTGTTACAAGAGTTGAGGAGTGAACAAGGTTTGCAAGACATCAGACAAGAACTTAATACACTTTTTGGCGATTATAGAGCAGGGACTTATGTTCCTCAAATTTCGAATCCTTCAAGTAGTTGGCGACTACAACAAAATCTGATTTTTAATGAATCCCTTTTTGAATTGGTCAGTGAACAAGCCATAGAGACACCACATCGGGACATCAACTATTTTCAATTACGGATTTTGGAGGAAGACGGAACACCATCAACGGAGTTGTTACACACCTATGTCGTGCATTTAAAATCGTCGCAGGGTTCGTCCAATGAGCAATTGAGGCGTTCTATGGCTCAAGTGTTGATTAATCATATTTCGCTTTTGCCGCCACAAAGTAATATCATAGTTGGTGGGGATTTTAATGTGTATCATGGCGGAGAACCGGCTTATCAATTGTTGCTCAATACAAATGGGACGAATACATTATACGACCCGATTGATATGCCCGAATGGGGAAGCACTTACTTTTCCAACAGAGAAATTTTTACACAATCGACGCGATTATCAAGTTTGGAGGATGGTGCCGGAGGTGGTATGGATGATAGATTTGATTTTATATTATTGTCCGACCAATTGATGAATCCAAATACTAAGCTCGCTTACCAAGCAGAGAGTTATGAGGCATTGGGCAATAACGGGACTTGTTATAATCGGGATTTGATTGAATGTAGCACCGAGGACAATGTATCTTTTGAATTGTTGAGCTTGCTTTATCATATGTCAGACCATTTGCCGATAGTATTAAGTCTGGATATCAATGAGGTGGTTTCGACAGTTGACTTGTCGCTTTCACCTGAAAATCAGCTAATTACAATTAGCCCCAATCCTGCCAATACTCAAATTGACTTGGTACGGAATGGAATCCAACCAATTGATTTACGCATTTTTAATATGCAAGGAAAGTTGATGATACAACAACAACTATTAGAAACGACAACTACGATAGATATTACGAATCTAAGTCAAGGATTATATATTTTACAAACAACGAACAAAGATGCCGATGTATTTGATGCTGCGAAATTGTTGATTCAAAGGTAATCGTGCCTTGTTTAATTTAATTATATGTATGCGAATATTTTAATGTGTATTTAAGATATTACTCAAATAATACATCCATAGTTAAGTCACGATGTACGATGTGCGAGTAGCTGTTTGACTTCACTCCAAAGGTCGTAATCATGGTCAAATGAAGGGCTTTTCTATTTTTTGTTTCCTCATTGAATACCTCAATTTTATTATTCAAATTGGCTGCATACGACTTATTAATGGTGAATGGTGCAGTCGAAAATTTCATTTCACAGAGATTAATCACTTCATCTCTGCGGTCAATCAGCAAGTCAATTTGCGCGCCTTTTTCGGAGCTTTGGCTTTTCCATGCCGACGAATGAGATTCGACACCCGAAATGCCTAAAGCCCTCTTAATCTGCGGAATATGATGCAGACATACCTGTTCAAAGGCATAGCCACTCCATGCCCTATGCGAAGGTTTATCAATCGAATTGACCCAATTATTGAGGTCATTCGGGTCAGATTTTTCGATAAAACGCAAGTAAAATAAAGTATAAAAATCACTCAATTGATACAGGCTGTTGCGTTTCTTGTTGCCGAAAGGTTGATAGCGTCGGATAAAACCGCTTTTTTCGAGTTCATCTAGTAGTTTTGTTGTGCTGCCTGCATCCGGTAGTTTGGATATTTTGATGATTTCCTCGCGGGTCAATCCTTTAGCTTTGGTGGCTATCGTACGTACAATAGCGATGTGTCTTTCCTGTTTTGAAAACAATGCCTTATACAGACTCTCAAATTCAAGTCGCAACAAACCATCGGGCGAAAAGCAAATCCTTTCGATATTTTGTACCGGACTTTCTGCCCCCGAAAAGGCTTGCAGATAAAACGGAATCCCGCCCGTCACCATGTAAATTTGTACAACTTGATAACGAGTCAGTGTTGGGTTTTGGGTTTTGAGTAGCAATTCAGCTTCGCGTAAATGGAAGGGAGTCAGCAATATTTTTTCCGTCAATCGGTTGTGCAAACCGCCCTTGTGGTGAATCAGCGTATTGAGCATCCACGAAGCCGCCGAACCACAAACGACCAAGACCACATCATCCCGATATGCCGCC
>CALCMV010000047.1 GCA_937967535.1 uncultured Saprospiraceae bacterium | reverse complement strand
CACCTTAAATTGGATGCGCGGATAACGGTATATCGCCCGACCGTCCTTTTCGTGATTGTGAAATAAGTCGGATTCATCGCCAAATTTATGGGCAAAATACCCGCGTAGCTTGTGTCCGTCGCGCTGGTGGAGGCGGATTTCGGGGAAGTTTAAGGTGGTGTGGTTAGTGGTCATGTGCAATGTATTTAACTAAAGAAGTCTTTGGGTGTACGAATAATTCCTGACTCTAAGTCGTAGCTACTACTCCAAGCCAAATCATAAATTAAGAAATTATCTTCCTTCCCCTCCGGTACTTTATATGCTGATTTGGGTAATTTGGTAACATATTGCATTAATTCCGGGCGCAGTTTTTTAATCGCTTTTTTTCTATCAAAGCGGTTTTCTATTTTGCATAATTCAATGTATTTGCTCCAAATTTCCTTTGGTGTTTTCTCGGTTGGAAATTCAAAATCTTCAAGATGCTTTACATCTTCTTTGCTGAATGGAATAAAGACATTATAAGTTGGATATACTTTGTCAATAAGTTTAAATTCTTCATGCAAATCTTCCAGTTGGAGTTTCTCCATGCAATCAATAATTTTGTGGGATGTCGCATTATCAACTTGAATTCTGTCCTTCACACCAGTAAAGTAAGCTTGATTAAGTTCGTAAAATTTGGATTCGTGAATGGTGTCAGGATAATCGGTAAGTATGTTTGTAGTAATATCCAAAAGTGTAGAGTCGTAGATTAATGTTGATTTGCCGGTATTAAATAATTTCACTGTTCCTGTTTCCTCATTGATACCGTTACGATTACATCTTCCTGCGGATTGATTGATACTATCAAGTGGTGCAAAATCTCTGTAAACAATATCCAAATCAATATCTACTCCCGCTTCTACTACTTGTGTAGAGACTACTATTTTTCGGACTTTTTCATTTTCATCTTTTTTCTCTTTGATTTTCTCAATTATTTTTTTTCTAAAACAAGGTAAAATTGTGCTTGACAGGTAATACACCTTACATTCTGATTGATATTGCTCCTTTAATTTTTTGAAAACTTGTTGCGAGGATGCAACAGTATTGAGAATAAAAAGGAAAGATTTGTCGGGGTTCTCGTCAATATCTTGTGAGAATAATTCAGTCCAATAATCAATATCTTCATTTACACCGTTATTCAGCAAGGATTTATCTAACTCAATTCGGTCAAGGTCTTCAAAGTATTTTTTTGTTTTCTCTAAAGTTGGGTCGGTGAGCTCAATGACGTTGGGAGTATTTGGCATCAGCAAAGGCTGAGTAGCGGTTACAAATAAAAATTTTGTTCCGAAATATTCCGCCATTTTCTTAAAGGTACATTCAATAGCTTCGTAGTATTTCGCGGGAATATTCTGTACCTCATCCAAAATGATAATGCTGTCGGTGAGATTATGAAACTTACGCAGCAATTTATTTTTGTTACTGAAAATGCCCTCTGTAAGCTGTACAAATGTGGTCACGATAAAGTCGTGTTCCCAACCATCGGTCAGATATTCACTTTCTTGGTCGTCGATTTCATATTTGTGAAATTTTGAATTAAGGCTGGATAAATGGTGATTTTTTGATATTCGTGAAGTGTCCTGTTCGGTTTTATCAAAAATATCACTCAATACTTTTACATTTTGGTCAATGATAGATGTGAAAGGCAAGCAATACACAATACGTGGCGTTCCGGTAGTTTTATTTTGAAGTAAAATGGCAGCATTATACGCACTGAATGTTTTACCCATACCCGTAGGCAGTGTAATGGAAAAAAAAGATTCGTTTTTGTGTGCTTCGATATTTTTCGCAATATCTTGATAGGCTGCCTCTCGCTTTTCGTCTATCTTCTTTTTTTCTTTACCTTTAAACTCAATGTCTTTGTATCTGCCAACAATATCCACCGGAAAAACATAGGTGGATTCGATAATAGTTTTGTCTTTAACTTTGACATCCCCTTTATCCGCAGAAAGCAATAAGGAGTAGAGATAGTGTTGTAGAAAAAAATAACGAAGCGTCTTTGCTTTTTTTAGTTTTTTAAATGCTTGGCCTCCAAGCCGGATATTAGAGAAACGGTCTTTTATTGGCTGCCAATCTTCTATTTTTACCCAAAATTCATCCGGTAGAATTTTTTGGTATAATTCAAAAGGTAAATTTTCTAATTGAATTTCGAGTCGCTTGAGCGATTTATCATCTATATGAAATTCGCGGTCATTCTTTTTCGCAATATCGTTCTTCTTTGATATATGGAAATTACTTAAATCACCATGATGTTTTTGGATGATTTTAAATAAAATCAATTCTTCGATTTCATCCTCACGTTTACAATTTGTGAGTTGATAATAAGCACCAAGCAATGAGTGATTCCCCAAGCGGTCATCTTCATCAAGTAACTTCAAGACTTTACCTTGTTTATTGTTGTCAAAATCGTCTATGTAAGCTTTGTTTTCTTTGGTAAAATCCGAATCTGCCCGTTTGGTGGCTTCAATAATTTTGTGTTGAAAAAAATCGGTAGCTTTACCAAAGTCGTGAAAATAGACCAACTGTTTGAATAATTGCTCAATTTGATGCTTGGGCAATAATTCCTCACTGATAATTTTTTGTTTTAAAACTATTTTGCCCACCTTGAAACATTGGTCAAGGTGGGTTTTCAGTGTTCTGTCGGGATGTGAAAGTAGGTCAAAAGAGGATGACATGGTGTTCGGTTTGGTTAATTTGAAGCGTGTGATAGGATTCAACGAAGGCGCGAATACTCTGCCCTTTTCTGTCAAAAAATACATCATCACGCATAGTAACTTCTCTAAGTGTATTCATCTCCACTGCGTATTGGCTATATTCTATAATTTCATTATAAATAGAATCGTCCAAATCAAAATTAATAAACTTGTGTCGTGGAATGACAGAGTTGATTTCAATGGATTTACTTTTGCCACTTTCAATAAATTGTGTATCATATTCACCTTTAAACTCAAAATCTGATAACAAATTTGCCAAGCCAAGTGTAGGCGTATATACGGATGTGTGATTTTGTAGATGCGTTTTGAGTTGTTGGTAAATATCATCATTTTCATGTGTAAAGTAAATGCGGTATTTGGGCTGATATACATACTCAAGCGTTGTCGGTTTTCGGTTTTGACTGGCTTTAATAAGCCCCTTGTCGTGTGGATGAAGATTCGTACTGATGCGCTGCATAACAATCGGTTTTCTGACCTGAATGCCTATCTGACACACACCGGTCTCAAATTCTTTGAGATACTGATTGTCAAATTTATCCAAACCAACTACCGCACCTACATAGCCATACAATGCCGTCTTTGACGGAATGGCGTAGGACAAAGCGGACGTAGTGGCAAATATTTTTTTGAAATGTGCATATCTCCCACATATATCGAATGCAAGTATCTTGGGCATAGCTTATTTCGTTTTAATTTGTTCAGTAAGTTGAAGTCGCTCGTCTTGATTAATTACTTTTATAGCTTCGATTTTGTTCCAATGTTTTGTCAGTAATTCGTTGAGTTTTTTAGTATTAATTTTGAAATCGGTGACATCTTCGTACTGTTCTTCTCGCTTGTCGTTTTCAGTTTCAAGAGACAGCCTTTCTAATAATTCACCAATGAAAAAATTAGGTTCGCTGTAAGTAATTTGCACCAACAAACGAGGCATGTGTCCTTTTTTAGAGCGTGTCAATAGATTTTTCGTACCGTTCCACATGGCATCCAAAAGCAAATCTACGTCCGCTTGCATCAGTTGAGTATGAACGGCAGCATTTTCATTGACAACACCATGAAAGCCCACCAAACCATAAGTGATGTTGTATTCTTCACGGAAGGTTTTTTGTTTTGCACCTTCTTTATTAGCGAAGCCACCTGTACCTTTTATGAAGTTTTCTTTGACTTGATGCAAAGTTGTTCCCATACCAAATTGAACGGGACCTGTGAAGTTAAATACTTTCTTTTTATCAGCATTATTGCCGGGAGCGGAGACTGCGCCAAATAATCTGGCATCAATAAATTTGGTCAGAAATTCATCTTTAGTTTTGTAGGCTTCACTACGTTTTTTACCGGTTACGGGGCCGTCATCCTCGTCGCGAATGAAAATATCTTTATTGCCGTCAGTCTTGCCATTATAGCCTTTAGCAACCATGAGATAATCTCTGATAGTTCTTTTCAGACGAACATCAGTGACAAGGCATTTGCCTGTTTCTTCGTCTATGCGTGGGCGGTTATTATCCATTGGGTCACCATTTGGGTTGCATTTTTTTGTATCGTACAAAAATAGAAGTTCGCTACGTTTTTTTATGTCTGTCATTTTTTTATAAATTTTAAATATTCGATAATGAGTTTAATTTTATTTGTTTTTGGGAGTATCATTTGATTTACTTTCACCGTATGCTTTGGCAAATTCTCTCTGCATCACCATACCAAGCGTGAAGATGTAAGAAGTATCTGTATTGGATAAATTGTATTCTTTAACCAAAAAATTTGCGATTTGAGCCTCAAGGCTTGGTCGTGCCTTTTTATACTCTCTCAATTTGTTAACGGCTTTAGGAAATATCTTCTTTATGGTCTTTTTGTCAATAATCAAGCTATTCAACTGCTCTCTGAAGGGAGAGTTATTAAGTTCGCTATATTGTACCCACATCAGATAACTGCATAAATTGCCCAGAAGAAAAATTCCTTTTTTATAGTCTTCTTTAAAGAAGTTAGGATGTGCCGCTATAAAATCGTCGGCAGTAAGCGGTACGCTTTGTGCTGTTTGTTTTGTTTGATTTTCCATGTTTTTTTCATTTTTGAATAATCCAAGATGTAAAAAATATTGATATAAAACGAATGTGTATTTAGTTTGATTTTGATAAGTAAATTCGCCGACTTCATTGGCATTTTTAAAGTCTGAGCGAATTTTATCCATAAATCCTTTGAGAATGAGTTGTTCATTGAGACAACCACCTTGAAATACGGCTTCTAATATTTTGAAAAAGTAAGGTTGATAGACATAGTCCGATTTTATTTTTTTTGAGAAATAGTCTTTGATGACTCCAAAATTGATGTAGAATTTGCGAACTTGTTTTTCTTTGGTCTTTTTATCAACATATTCTATTCTTGTGATTTTATCATACTTTTCTTCAATGCCGTTTTTAACTTCAAAAATCTGTGATATACGGGAAGGCAAGACATCTGACAATTGAAGTTTTATCAAAAATTGACCTTGCTGTTGTTGATAAAACATGATGTCGTAATAGATGTTTTTTTGCAGTTTTTCATCCTCAATAATTTTGTTTAAGATTTCTTCGTTGCCAATGATAGATTTTCCGATTGCATTATAGTTACCATTTTCATTTTTGCGACTTTCAATAAATTCGTTGAGGACTTCCTCTATTACATCTTCATTTTCGCGGTCAATAAAATGAGGCAATATGAAGTAATTGAGATTGAAAAAATGCCTGTTCAATTCTTTGGTAATGAGTCGTTTACTGCCTTCGAGTATCTTTGTAGCTTCGGGCGACACAGGCAACATTGTGTACGAGGTTTTTTCAGAAAAACCATTACGTCGGAAAGCATTTTTATCTACCGTAAACCCAAGCGTGTCAATACGTCCCCAAACTTCTTCTTCCTCTTGATATGAAACAGAACAAATTTTATTTTTCGCCCTTGATTTGTCGTAATATTTGCTGTATGCCTCTGCTTCAAATAACGCTCTGTACTTATCAAATTGTCCAAAATACTTTCCATCAATCTTCATGGTAATCAAGTAAGCATTGTCCTTATTCAAACCCGCGCTTTTTACAAGCAATAACTCACTTAATTTTTCGACTTCCTCTATTGTAATGAAGTCATGTCCATAATTATTGACAGATTGTTTAATCCTTTTGACTAATTTTCTGATGTTTTCAATTTGCGCTTTCTCCCATTTTTCCTTGTCAACTACACCCGATAATTGAAAATAGAACGTAGGAACGAGGTTCGTGCCATTCGCACCACGTATAGAACGGAAGAGATATTTATTGATTTTCAATTTGCTAAAGTCTTCTACATTAATAATACTGTTGATGACTCCATTAGTGACTTCTACGGCTAATACTTTGGCAGCCTTAGCTTTTTCTTCATTTGAAAACGGATTTTCAAACGGTTCAAAATATTGTTGATATTCCTCATCTTGCGATAAGACTTTTCCGATAGTATGTAATGTTTGTATCATAATTTGACCTTTGAAATTTGATTTATTCAAATGTTATTTGTATGTTTGCGGTACAAAGTTAATATTTTTTGTAACTAAATAGAGTTTAAATGAATTATTTTTTAGGATTTCTAATTATCATATTTACAATCGGACTTGGGTTTTGTGTTTATGCTTCAATTATTTGGGCTGCGATTTTGTGTTCGATTATGATTGTAATTTTGCTTGTCATTTTAAGAAATCGAAATATTTTATTGAAAATTAAAGATTACATTCACATAGATTTGAAATGATAATGATTAAAAAATAATTTCTTACCTTTGTCATTCCATCACAACAGGGATTGAAACTAACTCAATAGCGTTTAGAGTCTAATGACTTACTTCCACTATAACAAGGATTGAAACAAAACGCTTCCCTCAAAAAATCCCTCAAATCTCCCAAACCCATCCGACCTATACAAGTACAAAAATCGGCGATTTCCCTTCCGTTTTTAAAAATAGTATAAAAAAATATAATTTATTATAAATTGTAAATCTGCAAAATAGCACTCAAAAGCAAACATCAATTTTCCTTGTCGATTTCTGCTAAAATGGTTTAAAAAAATGCTAAAAAAATCAGGTCAGCTTGCTTCTCTGTTGCTACTTTTTCTAAGTCTATTTGCAAGAGTCTGATTGAAATGCGACACAAATGTAATAAGGAAAAATATAAAACAAAATTATTTTCTATTTTTGTGACAACCAAATTCAGACAAATCTTACATTTTAATATCAGAAAAAGCCTCGCACCATACTACGCAATCGGCAAAAAACACTATTCAATTTGCCAAATTCATCAAAAAAATGTATCTTTGTATTGGATTTTCGTACGCATCATAACTCGCACACCGCGAGGGTTGCCAGTACTGGTACGGGGCGTATGCGAATCCTCTTTTTATATATAGCCGTCCGATTTGAATTCTGCTGCTTTATTTAGCCCAAAAATATTATCAGTATCATATATATTCGTCTCGCTCTCATCGTCATATAAATCAATAATTAATTTGTATTTAGGTAGCAAAGCCTTGAAATACCTGTCCTCCTTCTTGACTTTTGCCATATGTGAATCTCATTGAAGCACATCCTCACGCTCAACACTTGCAAAACACCCCAAAAAACAATAAATTTACAGGATTACAAACCAAACCACACCCATGAGCAACAAACGCTTTATTTCGATATTGTCGGATTATGGTTTCAAAGCAACCTTTGGCAATACCATCGGCACACTTTTTTTACGAACATCCATCCAAGCACTCATCAAATCAGAAGTGCCGATAAAGTCGGTAGAGTTTGACAGAAATGAAATAAAAGGACTGACAAAAACGAACCGTGGTGGCGTATTCGACGTTAGTTGTATAGACGATAATGGCGATAACTATATCATTGACATGCAACTTGATGAACTCAAAAAGTTTATCAAACGCAGCACTTTTTATGCTGCAAATCGCTACGGCTCAATTACTAAAAAGGGAGATTTTCTCTTTGAAGACCTCAAGAAAATATATATGATTTCCTTGTTGAATGGTGTCGTATATCCCAATTCATCAGAGTTGCATCATATCGGCAAATTACGTAACCAACATGGCGAATTATTGGGCGATGAAATCACCCAAGTCATCTTTGAACTCGGCAAATGGAATAAACCCGTAGAGGAAATCAAAACCAATCTGGATAAATTGATATACGTTATGAAAGTAACACATACATTAAAAGAAACAGACCCTTTCACACCGCCTGAGTTCTGGTCGGAAGAATGGATTCAAGAAGCCATCAAAGAACTTGACCTCAGCAATATGACCCCTATGGAGCGCGAATATGCCGAAAGGCAAATCGTCAAAGCAGTCATGTACAATACCTCTATGAAAGAGAGGGAACAAGCCATTCGGGAGAGAGACGAGGAAAGACAAGCAAAAGAGAAAGAAAGACAAGCAAAAGAAAAACTACAACAACAACTCACTGCTTCGGTCATTAATCTGTTAGTTATGGGCATGCCACCGGAAAAAGTAGCAGAAGCACTTAGTATTCCATTAGCAGAAGTCCTGAAAATCAAACAAACATTAGAAAAGTAGCTGTCACAGTTCATCGCTCTTCTTATCAAGATGCACTAAACTGGGCAATTAACTATCTGCTCGCTTTTCCACAAAAAAAAATACCATATTATGCAGCGCGAACTGAAAGTATCGTGCTACATACTCACCATATCACATTACTGTCAAATTACGAAACCCACCAAATATTTCTCTGAAATCCAACGTTTTTCCTTATATTTGCTCATTAAATTAAGCGGTTCAATCAATATCAAAAACAAGGCACATGCTTAGAACGAAAAACATAATAAAAAACGATGATACATCCGGCAGTGCGAGTATCAGCGTCATAGCGGCGGGTACGGTGATAGAGGGTGAGGTCAATCTTTCAACAAGTGACTTGCGTTTGGACGGTACGATTTTGGGAAATATCCACTCCGATGCCAAAGTGATGATGGGCGAGCAAGGTAAAATCAAAGGCAATGTCACCACGCGAAGTTCGGGCATTAAGGGCGAATTTGAGGGCGAATTGAAAGTATTAGAGAAATTACACATACATAGCAGCGCACGCATCGAAGGCACGATACACACCAAGACCCTCATCGTCGAAAACGGCGCACAAATCATCGGCAATTGCAATGTCGGCGAAGTTGAACCGAAAGCAAGCCTTGAAATACCCCAACCGGATACCCAACTTAATCAGGAAGACTGACGTTTAAACTAATGAAAGAATTATTTTGCGTAAACAAAGTCATTATAGCATTATCGCATTACAACATTGTAGCATTATAATTCACTCATTCACTCATTATATTCAATAATTAATAATATTCAAAACAGTAAAGAAAGCGTGCAACAGCAGCCACAGAAGAAAAAGAGAAGTTGGGGACGACGAGTACTTTCTATCTTATTGGTTTTGAGTATTTTACTTGCCGTATTGTTATTGATAGCGAGTTTTGTGATTCAAATTCCTTCCGTACAAAATCGCTTGGTGGATAGAATCGCCACCTACCTTTCCAACGAACTCAATACCAAAGTCGAAGTCGGCAATATTGATATACAATTTTTCGATACCTTCCTGCTCGAAAATTTCTACATAGAAGACCGCCAACAAGATACCCTCCTTTTTGCCGAAAGGCTCAATGTGGACATCAATGCTTTTACTTTATTTAGGGAAAAGAAATTTTATGTAGAAGATATTACGCTGAAAAAAGCGCGATTCAATCTTTACCGCCACGCCGATTCTACTGATTTTAATATTGCTTTTCTGGAAGAATTATTTGCTCCAAATAAAGAAAATACGACCGCAAAACGCGACACCCTTTCCACTTCAAATGATAAAAAAGCATGGTTGCTCAAAGCCAACCGTCTTTACGTAGATGATGTCATTTTCAACTTGAATGACGAGCGCAAAGGCACAGTACTCCGTGTCAATTTGCCGAAAGGCGAAGCAGGATTTGACATCATTGACCCGGCAGCGCGTAAGTTCAATCTCAATCAACTCGAACTCACCAATGTACAAGTTGCGCTACGCAAAGGCACGGATAATGCCCGCAATTCAACAAAGAAAAAGAAAGAAAAATTTGCTAAACAATGGACATTCCAACTCAGCAAAGGAACGCTCAATAATGCCACATTTAAATTTGACGATACACGCAAGGCAAGGAAAGAGGAAGGTTTAGATTTGAACCATCTCAATATCAGCGATATTAATATTCGACTAAATGATTTTGTGTATGAAGATGAGGCCTTTCTCAGCGATATAGTCCGCCTGAATTTGAAGGAAAAAAGCGGATTTGAATTAGAAAAATTGGTGGCTTCGGCAAGGCTTGATGATAAAGGTATTCAACTCGAAAATCTCAATCTTCGTACTCCTCACAGTCAATTTGGTGATGAACTTTCGCTCAAATTTCGCTCCTTCGAAGACTTCAAAAATTTTGAAGACAAAGTACGTCTGAATGCCCGATTGGATGATGCCATTTTCTCTCTGAATGATTTGTTGATTTTCGCGCCTAAATTAGGAGAAAGCAAATTTATTCGTCAAAATATAGATAAAGAAATTCGCCTTACAGGTTTATTTTCAGGTAAAATCAACCGCTTGAAAGGCAAAGAAATATCCATTCAATTTGGCGATAATACGGCATTGACAGGCAGCTTTAGTACACGCGACATTAGCAATCCCGACAATGCTTTTTTGGATGTAAAAGTAGAGCGTTTGCAAACCTCAATTGATGAGATAAAGATGCTGGCAAATGTCCGAAAATTGCCCCGAAATTTTAGCAAACTCGGCAACTTGGATTTCAAAGGACGCTTTACGGGCTTCCTCTTGGATTTTGTGGCAGACGGCAGGCTGAAAACCGACTTGGGGCGCATCAATTCCGACCTCAAAATTGACCTCCGCGAAGGTTTTGAAAATGCAGAATATTCGGGAAATTTGCGGGTAATTGATTTTGACGTGGAGACTTGGTCGGGCAATGATTTATTTGGCACAGCGGCATTTAGCGGCAAAGTGAAGGGCAGAGGAGTGACGCTGCAAACGGTAGATGCCGACCTCGACGCAAAGCTGCAAAAATTTACCTTCAAAGGTTATGAGTACGAAAATGTACGCTTGGACGGGCGATTGGCAGGAAAGTTTTTTGATGGAAAATTATTGGTAGAAGAAGAAGATGTGGATATGAAATTCGCGGGTACGGTAGACTTCCGCGACAGCCTTCCCGTCTTTGATTTTACGGCAAATGTAGACCAACTCAAACTCAAAAACCTCAATTTGGCAAAGCAGGATATTCAGTTGAAAGGCGATGTGAAATTTGATTTTGCGGGCAATAATATTGATAATTTTGTAGGAACGGCATCTGTATATCGTTTTGATTTCCAACAAGATGACAAAAAATATCACGCTGATACGGTGGTCATCACATCGGAAATTAAAAGCCGATTTAATCGCGTACTCACTTTGGATTCCGAATTGGCGAGTGCGACGATTGAAGGCGAATTTGATGTCATCCAACTTCCGGCTGCCTTTGTGCGATATGTAGAAACGAACTATCCGAAATACGCCCAACGCCTCAATATTTCTTCCGAAAAACTCACGCCAAAAAAGAAAATGGTTTTGGATACTTCCATGCAATTTGTAGAACGTCCGGTAGATATTCGGGAACAGGATTTGGAGTTTAGATTGAAAGTACGCAAACCGAATGATTTGATTGATTTATTGGTCAAAAATATCGAAATCGTAGAAGGCACGACCCTTGCCGGACGCTTTAGCACCCGCGATAATGTATTGACCCTAAATGGAAAAACACCGCGCTTTCGCGTGGGTACGGTAGATGTGTTTGCCATTAATTTGAATTTATTGGCAAGGGCTAGTCTCGCAGATTTGAAATTGGAAACGAGTGGTTTGGTGATTGGTGATTCGGCGGTGGCTTTACCTCCTGTTTTTGTGACAGGCGATTTGCAGAGTGATACCCTGAATTTTGAAATAAAAACGGAGGGCTATCAAGACGTTGTAAAAGACCTCAATGTGAATGGTATTATCTTTCCCGAAGACGATTATTTTCAGATGAGTGTATTGCCTTCCGACTTTTTTGTATTTAGCAGAAAATGGGATGTATCGGGCAATAATTATATCAGATTGGGCAAAGATTATGTCGAAACACAAAATATTATCATTCGCCATAAAGATGAAGAAATTACACTGAATAGTTTTGGAGAGAAGGGCTTAGAATTGAACCTTAATGATTTGGGAGTCAATTGGTTGAATGATATTATTTACATAAAAGATGCAGAACTTGACGGCACATTAAATGCAGCTATTACGCTTGGCGATTTATTTAAAAAAGAAAATATCGGTGCGAATGTGCGTGTAGATAGCGTATTGATTAATGGTGATTATTGGGGAAATATTCGCCTGACAGCAAGCGGCGACGAACTCAAATCGCCCTTAGAAACACGCATCCGCCTCAATATGAACGAAACGGATTCTTTGTTGGCTGTCGGCAAGTTTTATTCACCTTTAGTCAAATCTGAAAATGTGACACCCAATTCTTTTGATTTTCAAGTAACAGCACGCAGTTATTCTGTTGAATTTGTGAAATATTTGATTGCAGGTATTTCCAATTTGAGCGGAAAATTTGATGCGGATGCGCGGTTTTTCGGAGATTTTAAAAACCCTCAAATTAGCGGAAAATTAAACATCCATGATGCAGCCGTAAAAATTGATTTTCTCCAAACCACCTACTTTATTAATGAATCGGATATTGACCTGACGAGTACTTATTTCAATTTATCTAATAATAAAATTCGGGATGATTATGGTAATGAGGCGGTGATGACGGGCGGTATTTCGCACAATTATTTTAAGGATTTTCAATTGGCAAATTTGGTTATCGAATCTGACCAATTTCTATTACTCAATACCGAGAAAAAAGACAATCCTGATTACTACGGACGCGGCATCGGCGCAGCTAGGGTCACATTCAGCGGACCTTTCAACCAAACCAATATTAATATCGTAGCAACTTCCGGCGAAAACTCGACACTCACCATTCCGCTAACGGACGAACGGACCGCAAAAAAGGCGAATTTCATTGAATTTGTCGCCAAAGAAGATACTGTAAAACAAGAAACACGCGGCTTATTTATCAGAGGTGCCAATCTCGATATTAAGCTGACCGTAACGCCGCAAGCCCAAGTTTTTCTGCCTTTCGATGAGCGTGTAGGCGATGTGATGCGCGGCAGAGGAAGCGGTGATATGCAGGTGAAAGTGACGCGTACAGGCGAATTTACAGTAGTGGGCGATTACGAAATTCAGGAGGGAGATTACCTGTTTACTTATCAAAATTTTATCAATAAACCCTTCCGTGTAAAACCGGGCGGTACGATTCGTTGGACGGGCGACCCTTACGATGCCACGATTAATGTCAATGCAATTTATGACGGTTTGCGTGTGCCACCCTACAATTTTATCCTCGAATATCTAAGTGGCAATCCCAACCAAACCCGCGATGCACGCCGCAGTACGCCGGTTGAATTGAACATGGATTTGGTCGGTAGTCTTTTGCAGCCGAATATCACTTTTGGCATTAATTTTCCGAATATTGACCCGCGCCTACGCACCTTTACCGATGGTAAACTCCGCATCCTGAAAGACGACCCCAATGAACTCAATCGACAAGTATTTGGCTTGGTGGTTTTGGGCAATTTTCTGCCTTCGCCCGTTGTCAGCACTACGCAGCAACAGCAGCAATACATTATAGAAGGTATTAATACACTAAGCGAAGTACTCTCTAACCAACTTTCCAATTACCTCACCGACTTGCTTTCGGATGTGGTAGTGACCGATAAAGGAGTGATTTCAGGAATTGATTTTGACGTGAATTATCGCCTCTACCAAATCGAAGGTTTTGAAGATATTGACCTTAATGACCCTACCACAACGCGACAACAGGTACAACTTGGTTTGAAAAATTACCTATTCAATGACCGTCTATTGGTCAATATCGGTGGCAATCTCGACTTCAATTCGACTTATATTGAGGAAGGTACAAATCTCGGCTCTTATATCGCCGGAGATTTTGCGATTGAATATCTGCTCACCGCCGATGGGCGTTACAAAATCCGCGCATACAACCGAAATGAAACAGGACTCGACTTCGATACACAAGTGAACGAAACCGGTGTAGGTTTTTCTTATCGTACCGAATTTGATAATTTTCAGGAGTTTATCAATTCACTTTTTGGCAATATAAAAGAACGTCGTGCAAAACGCAAAGTGAAAAAACGCGATAGACGCAGCAGCAAAGAATTAGGTTTAATTAAATAAAAATGCTTCTTTCAATGTCTTCGCCAAATTTTGAATTATGAATTTTGAATGACAAATTAATTTAAATACTACTTTGTTTTTTTTGATAATTAAAAATCAACAAATTAAGTATTTATTTAATTCAAAATTAGCGAACACATTTTAATTTTAATTAAGAATTTTCATTTTCATTGAGAACTTTCATTTTAATTTTCATTGAGAATTTTAATTTCCTTCAATCATTATCAATAAGATTTTGCGGGAGAGATTTCGATGCTTTCGCGCCCAATTCGCGGACGTGTTCGGCGCGTTTGATGAGGTTGCCCTTTCCGGTAGAAAGTTTATTGATGGCGGCATCGTAGGTATTTTGTGCGGTATCGAGTTTACGTCCGATGTCTTTGAGGTCATCTACAAAGCCCACAAATTTATCGTATAGCAAACCACTTTGTCGGGCGATTTCGAGAACATTTTTCTTCTGTTTTTCTTGTTTCCAAATATAAGAAATCGTCCGCAAGGTAGCGAGTAATGTAGAGTTTGTCACCATCACAATATTCTTATCCAATGCTTCCAAATACAGTTCCGAATTTTGTTGCAAAGCTAATGTAAAAGCGGGTTCAATCGGAATATACATCAAGACATAATCAGGCGTATTGATTTGGTATAAATGCTCATAACGCTTTGAGTTTAAATCTTTTATATGATTCTTGATACTCTCCAAATGCGCCTTCAAATACTGCGCCTTCTGCATATCATCACTCGCGTCAAAATGCGCGGAGTAAGCTGTCAGCGACACCTTTGAATCCACCACAATATGCTTTCCATCCGGCAAATTGATGATAAAATCGGGGCGTTTAGCATTGCCTTGTTCGTCGCGGTGTGAGGACTGTTTTCTGTAATGAACACCGAGTTGCAAACCCGCCCTTTCGAGTAAGAGTTCCATATTCATTTCCCCCCAATCGCCTTGTATGCGCGAGTCGCCTTTGAGTGCGTGTGCGAGGCTGTTGGCATCATTAGAAAGCTGCATATTGAGGTCGCGGAGTTGTTTGATTTCTTCGCGTAGTGATATGCGTTCTTGGGCTTCGTGGCGGTAGGTTTTTTCGACTTTTTCCTCGAAATCCTTGATTTTCAATTGCAAAGGATTCAAAATCGTGTCGAGTTGCGTTTTATTTTGTTGTGCAAATTTTTGGCTTTTATCTTCCAACAAGCGATTTGCCAAATTTTCAAAAGTCGTCTGCATCAGGTTGACCTCATCTTGTCGGGAGGCGAGGCGTTCTTTGTATTGCTTCATCATTTCGGTGCTTGCCGCGAGGTCGCGCTCTACTCCGCGCAATTCATTCCGATACTTTTCCAATTCCGATTCCGCTTTTTGTGTTTTCTCTTTTTCGGATAAATGTATTTCCCGCAACACATAATTTCGCCGAATGAATAACCATGAAATGATTAAACCTAAAAAAGCCCCTAAAAATACTGATAACCAGTCAACTATCATTAGATTTTTTGTTGAACGCAATGTAGCGCGGCACTTCCAGTCCGCGCCTGTAGAACGGTGCTTCCAGCCCGTTCTTCTCGCTAAACTAACGCGGAACGGGCTGGAAGCACCGTTCTACATTGCGCCACGTTTTAAAATTATTTGTGCAAAATAAAAACAAAAAATGACAATTTGAATTAATTTCTAAGGAAAAAAATTTCTAAAACAAAAAGTACGAGAAAACGGTTTTATAAAGGTTGCAAATGATAATCAAAAATCACGCAATCAAAAATCATTTAATGCGAATTATATTATTTACAGGAAAAGGCGGCGTAGGAAAGACCACAACGGCGGCAGCAACGGCATTACAAGCGGCAAAACAAGGTTACAAAACGCTGGTCATTTCTACCGACCCCGCGCACAGCCTCTCCGATGCGCTTGACATGGAACTCACGCCCGAACCTACGCTCATCCGCGACAATTTGTGGGGCAGGAATTTGACGCTTATTACTCTA
>CALCMV010000046.1 GCA_937967535.1 uncultured Saprospiraceae bacterium | reverse complement strand
GTATGAAACTTTGGCATAAATTTTAAAAAAATTCCAAATCCCAAGTGAACCGTAGCACGGTGCTTCCAGCCCGTGCCTTACAAATATATACGCGAGGCACGGGCTGGAAGCACCGTGCTACGTGGAGGGCAAAGATACACTTTTGAAGTTATTATTTGAACCTTACTTATTCCAATTTGGACTTTGGGGAATTGGGAAACTTGGAAATTAGGTAATTAGGCTAACGAAGGCATAATTCTATGTTTATCATTAAAAAAAATGTTAAAATAAAATTTATTTATAATAAAATATGAATTAATACAAGTTATTGATAATGAGTGTTTTATCTAATTGTCCAGTTTCCCAATTCCCCCAATTTCCAAAGTCCAGTTATTCCAATATTTTCTCAATACTTTCCGAATTTTCACCCATTGCAGCCAATGATAATGCGGTGTGTCCTTCTTCTGCTTCAAGGCTTTTGTCTGCGCCCTGTTTGAGCAGTTCTTTTGTCATTTCGATGCGCCCCATTTCGGCTGCTCTGTGTAGTGCGGTAAATCCTCTTTTGTCTTGTTTGTTGAGTTCTGCGCCATGTGCGATGAGTAGTTGCAAATGCTCCATTTTGTCAGATTGAACGGCGTTCATGATGGGTGTAGCTCCTTCAAAGGATTCGACATTTGGGTTCGCGCCTGCTTTGAGCAGAAATTCAAGAATTGAAAGGTCGGCTGCCATTGCCCACTGCAAAGTAGATAGACCGTCGCCTGCGAGGGCATTGATATTTGCACCGTTTTCCAATTCCGTTTTTATCTTATCCATTTCGCCCCTCGCAATGGCAATATGCAGCAGAGAATGACTTCTAAGTACACCTTGAGTTTGGTGCTTGATGTCCGATTCGAAGTGTGCGTAATGCGCCATATTTCCATAAGTCGAAAATGCCCACAAACCCGCCGCATCGGTGCTTTCTTTCAAATCTTGGGGAATGGGTGCAGGCAATATTTCCTTCAATACATGGCTGTGTATCAAAAATTTGAGCATTGATTCGGTAAACTCCGGCGATTCGTCTTCCGTAAATTCTCCGTGAATTTTGGTGATGCTGAGTTGATTATTTGCTTGTGTCGTTTCGGCAATAACAAGCACTTCGCGGAGCCAACTTCTGATGAACAATATTTTGTTTTCGTGATAATAAATTGCCCATTTTTGCTCCATTTCAGAAGGAATGAACAAGATGCCACGCTCCAATGTATCGTCAATCGGAAATGAGAAATTTGTGTCAAATGATTTATCGGATTTGACGGTTTGTTCCAAAAATACCAAGCCGTCTTCCTGATTGTACGAAACCGCATTTTCAGCCATTCGTTGGTCTTTCGACGAGGAAAGCATTCGCAGTGAAATCGGTCTTAAATCCAATATTTGTACCTTCCACGGGTTTTGGTCGGCTTCAATCCATGGGAGTTGGTATTTGTTTTCTTGTTCCTCTGTTTTGTCAGCGTTTTCTTTTTCTTCTTTGCCGAAGAGTTTGTTCCAGAATGTCATTTTTATATATAATAAATTTATTTAAATAAAATAAAAGTAATTGATAATCAATGTGTTATGAATTTAAACCTAATTTTTCTAATTCCCTAATTCCCATTTTTTCCAAAGTCTAAATTTTACCAAAATTCCAATTTAAATCCAAATCAGAATTACATACTGCACATTTATAAATATCTTCTTTGATTAAATTTTTCGTGTGGCAATTCTCACAAAGCCTAAATTCAAAAGCTCTTGTAAAATATTTTGGATGTTCTATTTTCAGTTGATTTAATACAATCCTAATTATCTTCCATGAGTCAGGTTTTGGACAATAGCCTGTTGATTGATTACTTATTTCACTAACAGATATGTTTTCTTGCTCAAAATTAAAAGTTATTTCACCTGCTGATAATACATTCTTGCCTCCTGCACACACTACATGTTCTGAATGTCTATCACTTATTACTAATTGTTTTTGTTCATTAATTATGAATGTCGCAATAATATTTTCGTTTGTTATTATTTGATTCGATGCTTCAATCCACTTTTGTATATCTTCTATTCGATTAATCTTGACCCCTTCATATTTTTCATCAACCTTTTCCAATATCTCATCAGAACCAACATAAAAATAAGATTGAAACTTTTCCATTAATTTTATATATTTTTCTTTTTTGAGTGCGTTCCTTAAAGTAAAAAATGATTATTTAAGCATTTTTTTCTAACACAAAAATCAATGAAACGTAAGTTATTATTAGAATAATTAATCCGATTGATATCGATATCCAGTTTGTACTTTTTTCATTGATTCTATGCCATAAGACGCCGTCAAAAAACGCTTCATTTAATATTTTCTCCATTTCATCATTATCTGTGTTTGCCAGATAGTAAGCCCAGTCAGTTCCCCTTTCCCCTTCAAATTTAATCTTCTCGAACCCATATTTTGATTTTAAGTGGTCGAATTTAACTTCATTTTCATCTTGCAGTGAAAAATTGGTAGTATTTAAAATTAGGCTCTTTTCATTCCTGATTATTCTCGAAATCATCCAATATTTATCGAAGTATTTTATACTCAAATAATATTTTTCATTTTTCAATCTTAATTGACATTCTCTTTTTGAGCTTTCGTGTTCTTCTTTACTATCAAACGCATCATAAAAAACACCTTCTTTAAGGTCTAATTCATAGACCTTTCTTTTTCGCTCACTTGATAATGTATCAGCAAAACCCTTCTTATAGATATTGTTTTCCGTTATAATTTCGAGATAGGTATTTTCTACATTTACCATTTTTACTGGTGACATTCTCTTTTTACTCCACTCCAAGCTATCAAGAAATATTACTTTTGTATCTTCAATTAAATATCTTTTATTTGAAATTTCCGATATTGTTTTAAAGTATCCGACAACAGCATATTCTTCAAAATATATTTCCAAATATTCGCCTAAAAATGAACTTGGAATATCATCAACTATTTCACTTTCTTGTGGCATTGGGTTCTCATAAAATAATTTATTACAACTTACAAAAAGTAAATTGCTGTAAATTAATATTATGATTAGTTTTTTTCCCATTATTATTCTTCTAATGAAGGCATCACATTATGTATATTTTCGACTTAAATCAAGAAGGTTTTCTGTCAGATAGAATGTGAAGAAATTCCCTTTGAAGTTATTAACACCCATAAAAATACATCTTTTTTCTTTTTATGGAAAATAAATTTGCAAAAGCGCCGTTTTTAATTTAACTTTGAAAAACAAAGCACTTTGCACACTGTCAAATATTAACCGTTCACCATTAACCGTTCACCATTATGTCCGACACTATCGAAACCTTAAATCCCAATCCACCGAAGGAAAGAAATGTACTGCGTATCGGCTTCATTTTATTGGGAATTTCGCTAGCTTATTTTCTATTTACGCTGAATGGCGAAATGCAAGATACCGATTTATTCAACGCTTCCTTTATGGTTTGCGGAATAATTTTTCTCATATATTTCTTCGTAGTTGTTGGTTCCAATCTCGCCAAATACGGTAAACGCCTCCGATTTAAAAACCTGAAATACAACATTTTACTACTCCAATTGATGAATATCAGTGCTTACGCGCTCAATCGTCTAATTCCTGTATTCAATATTTCTACGGGTTGGTTGTGTGTGTATTTGGTGCTGACCAATGCAGCCTTGATAGCCTTCGTACTACGCGACGAACACAAACCCAATTGGCTCAATCATGCGATAGTTTTGCTAGTATCTTCGGCGATGGTA
>CALCMV010000045.1 GCA_937967535.1 uncultured Saprospiraceae bacterium | reverse complement strand
ACCTTTCTTGAAGCATCGCGCTTGAAAATTTAGAAATTCCCAATTGCCATCTTCTTTAGTGATGTGTTGGTAGATACCGGATGCCTCCACATTTTCTTCAGCCAATAAAGGACTACTTGATGCGATTTTCATAGTGTGTATCGGATAATTCGTTTTAGATTTCTTTGTTGCGTCAAAGGTGGCTAAAAATATTTAATAAACTAAAATATTGAAGTATGAAATTTTACGCAAACGTTTGAAATAGTGTAAAGTTACACAAATGCAGTATTTTATTTTGCTTAAAGCGAATTATTTGAAATATTTTTAACGAAAGTTTAAAGAGGGAAGCCCAATAGCATTTAGTTAAGTATACTTTTATAATATTTATTTTATTTTTAATGTGAAAGCAAAATTAACGTGAACAATGTGTTTTTGTATATATAATAATTAAAAAACGTTTTCTATCGAATTTTATAAATAATAATTTAAATTAATATTTTAACTATGAAACAAAAAATACGTATTAAATTTTAAATAAAGTATAAAAATAATTTCATTAAGAATTACTGAAGCGTTCCTAATTGAAAAAAAATCATCATCTTGCGTTCTTTTCTCTGAACAACTGTTTTTGAATGATGACAAAAGAAGCTATAATAGAAAGGATGAATACATTCCGTCCGCCATTTCTTGATTTATTTGAATGTGTGATTACCGACGTAAATCCGACTGCGGGAATTTGCGAAATGGAATTTAATATCAGCCAACAATATTGTCATTCCGGCAATATTATTCAAGGAGGTTTTATAACGACAATGTTGGATTCAGTGAGTTCGCATGCTGCTTTTGCGATGAATGACAAAATTGTGAGCGTTTCTACTTTGGAATTGAAAGTGAGTTATTTGGCACCAAGTTTTGATGGAAAATATCGGGCTATCGGCAAGGTGGAAAAACTGACCCGCAATTTCGGGTTTTTAACCGCAGAATTATTTAATCAGGCAGGAGAACGAACTGCTATTTTGAGTTCGACTGCAAAAATATCTTATCAAAAATAATTGACATGTAAGTGGTGAGACAAAATTAGATTTACAATTGGACTACTCGTTTAAGTTTGCTTGCGGGATAGTACTCGTCTGACGAAGGTTTTTGTGAAATGTAGTGATTTGTCTCATAAAATATTCGCATTGAATAAAGGGATTCGTCTGACGAGTATTCGCTTTAGGCAAAGTTAAATGGCTAGCCATTCATTCAAAATTCAAAATTAGTAATGGTCAAAACTCATTATAGCATTTCAGCATTAACTCATTATAGCATTAACGCATTGTAGCATTATAGCATTAACACATTGTAGCATTATTTAATCCATAAAAGCCCAAGTCAAACCAAAGCGAAAAAACATATCTCGCGTTGGATAATCGGGTGCGGCAAGGCGTGTATCGAAAGCAAGCGGTTGGAAAGCATTGCCCAACATCACGAAGGTGCGAAAACGATTCACTTTGAAAGACAAAAAGACATCTGTGATGGGTTGAGAAACAAAAGTTTGGTCATCTTGCCGATAAAATTGTCCGGTCAATGCCCACCAATCATCCAAGCGCAAATTGGACTGATAGCGTATATCCGCACCGACACGCAGCAGTGCCGACGACTTGAAAACTGTGCCTTGAAAATACAAACTATGCAAAGACCACAAGCGCGGCAAACGCAAAAACTCATCGCCCGTTTGCTGCACAACGACTTTATTTTCGGAGTAAATTTTTCCAAAACGAAAATTGGCTTCCGCAAAAATTTGGGCAATATTTTTCAAGCCATCGGCTTGTACGGGCATTGCTGTTGTATCATAAAAAATCAGATTGCTCAACAAATGATTTTCGATACCGCCGCTAAGATTTGCTTCAAATTTTTTGCTCATATTTAAGGTCGGCAATCGGTATTTGACCATAAAATTAGTTTCATTCGTTTTCCTAAAATCATTCTCCCAAATTGCTGTTCTTGAAATAAATAAACGATATTCGATAAGATTTGGCGAGTACTGATGTTGCCAAAATTGCCCTTCCAATGCGCCCAAATTACCCAAGCGCAATGTTGCTTCTCCTTTCAATAG
This sequence comes from uncultured Saprospiraceae bacterium, assembly GCA_937967535.1. Taxonomy (GTDB): domain Bacteria; phylum Bacteroidota; class Bacteroidia; order Chitinophagales; family Saprospiraceae; genus JAHDEO01. The sequence continues at coordinate 1,932 of CALCMV010000045.1, read as the reverse complement.
AAAATCTCCCAAATTCGCACCCAATTCATAGTGAGCATAAGCCTTCAAATCAAAAACATCGGCAATGGAAGTCGCCAAATTTGCCGAAACACGCAGTTCCTGAATCGTCGAATCGCGCGGTTCTTGATTGAGCAATACAAAGGCATGAGTGAGGGCGGGTTCAAATCGAAATTCATCATTTTTCCCTAAAAATAAAAATGCGCCAAAGCGATTTTCAAATTTGCGAAGGTCCATAAAATGCCGCAATCCGCGCTCATGCGTTTGGAAAATACCATAAAAATCAGGTTCAGAACTTGGTCGTACATTTGTCTCAAAAGTCTTGAGTCTTTCTTGTTTGTAGCGAAAACGATGGAAAAAACCTGTTCCGAGTTTCGGGTTTCGGGTTTCGGGTTTCGGGCGGCGGGCGGTGGGTAGCGAATCACGATTGACGGATAAAGAATCGCCAATCACGAATAAAGAATCTTGCATCAAGGAGTCAGGACTAACAAGCAATGAATCAAAATCGGCAGATTGCGGACTGCTTTTACGCAAAACATTAAAAAACTGTGTGTAGACCAATTCGTTGTGGTCGTATTCCGTTTGGGCAGTTTCGGCAAGGCGGACGGGGATGAGCTCGCGGATGGCAAAAGTCGGGTCGGTGAGGAGGCTGTCGCCTTGTATGCCGCCGTTGTTTTGCTGCTTGATAGAATTGCCCGCCCAAGTAAACAAAGCATAATAACGGTCATTTTTGCTGCGATACCAAGCCGATACGCCCAAATTGGTGTGTCGCACACGCTGCGACTCATAAGCCCCTCTGTGTATGATGCGCGAATAATCAATCGCTGCACTCAAATCGGGGTTCAGATTTTGGGCAAAAACGGCATTGACAAATCCTTCTTCTTGGGTCAGACCTGCGGTGTACATAAATTGCGAATAGGGATGCGAGGTATTGAAAAAACGTTGGTCACGCGCTTTTTTTAAATACAAATCATAATTGTGAAATCCCAAATCAATGCCCTCCCTATCACGCGGCTGATAGACCGCCTGATGATGCGGCGAACCAAAATCTCCTAATTCATAATAACCATATTTTTGACGAAGAATGGGATTGTAACGATGTACTTTTTCGAGCGTATCTACGATGCGGCGCGGGGCAAAATCATGGACATAAAAATACTTGACCGCAGTAGTATCCGGCACTTCAAAAGGAATAGTATCGCGAAAAGAAAGGCTGTCTATCTCCCCAAATTGACCGGGAGAAGGCAGCACTTGGGCAAAAGCAAAAGAACTGAGGCAAGTGGCAAAAAATGTGAGGCGAGAGACGAGAGACGAGAGATGAGAGATGGGAGACGTGAGATTTGAGACGTGAGACGTGAGATTTGAGTGAGACGTGAGATTTGAGACGTGAGACGTGAGGCGTGAGACGTGAGATGGGAGACGAGTGATTTGAGATTTGAAGTGCAAAATTATATCAGGAATAATATTTTTTTGGTTCTTTGAAAATTTTTGCACGAAAAGAAAATTGGTTTTCGTATTATAAAAATAATAAAAACTTAAAAATTTATATGTTAATACAAAAGCTATAAGGCTTAGAAAAACCTTACAGTTTTGAGCATGGGCAGAAACTCCTTTTGCGAAAATTATTAAAGAATTATTTTTTTTAACATTAATCATATTGTGTTGCGCTTGCTAATTAATTCAAGTGGCGGAAGGCTTGAGTGTTTATACTGTAAACGGTATAAATTTCGGAAAACTGTAATGACTGCTAAACAGGCTGACCGCGAATACCGTAGAGGCGAATTTATTCGCCACGTAAGTAATAAGTTTAATTTGTAAAATTCTTATTTTTAGTTAATTGTAAATATAAATTACGCCACACTTGGCGATTAAAATCGCCTTTACGAGTTCTCGGAAAACTGATGTTTTCCGAAATTCACCCCGTTTACAGTATAA
>CALCMV010000044.1 GCA_937967535.1 uncultured Saprospiraceae bacterium | reverse complement strand
CGCTGCCGCATACGCGACCACCTCACGCGCCTCCTCTTGCGTGTAAAAACCGCCGTATCGCTTGCCGTCAAATTGGTGTGGTTGGTCATTATAATGCCCGATAAGCGTCTCGTTTCGATAGGCAGCGACCTCCTGCAATTTCGGATATTGTTTAATCTCAATGCGCCACCCTTGGTCTTCTGTCAAGTGCCAATGAAAGGTATTATAGCCATAAAAAAACAGAAAATCAATGTACTTTTTGACATCCGAAACAGGGAAAAAATGTCGCGCCACATCCAAGTGCATTCCGCGATAACCGAAGCGTGGTGCATCACTGATTTCGCAAATTGGCAAGCGTCCATTATTCAATGCGGAGAGTTGACAAATGCGACTCATGGCATTGCAAATACCTTCTTTTTCATTCGCATTAATATTGATTTTGTCATTGGAAATATCTAATTCAAATGCGCCTTTCGGTTCATTATTTGCTAATTTTGAGATAATTATATTTGCATTTTTATTTTTATTTAAATTAATGTTTTTAAACGGATAACTATTAACCGCATTAAAAGCGATGTCGTAATTTTCGCCGGATTCGGGTAGGGATAATGCTGTTATGTTGGAAAATTTATCAGAAGCCGTAAACTCATTCGGAAAGGGAATGATGGCATTTGAAACTGATAAATTAGTTGGATTAACAGTCGTGAGGTTCGTTGTTGTTGTTTTTTCTGCACAAGCGGATAACAACAAGATTATACAGAGAAGAATATTTGTGAATTTCATAGTAAAAAATTTTAACAAATATAAACATTCGCGGCGTTTTATTGCGAAATAATGGTATTTTTCGGAATATTATTTTAATGATTCGCTGTTTTTATTTCAATCCCACAGGTTGAATTACTCCACCAAAATAAACCCTGCCCATTGTCTTGGACTAGCGTTTTGCTTCCGCATTTCAGCTTTTGCATTACGGAGTGCCACAGCCGGAGATTGTTCTTTTTTCAGGAGATTTCTGTAAAATCGTATCATCAATTCCTTTGTAGTTCTATCATTGACGGGCCACAGACTGACCAGAATATTATCTACTCCGGCAAGTTTGAACGCACGTTGCAAGCCGAATACGCCTTCAGTATTATGGATACTGCCCAAGCCTGTGTTACATGCAGATAAGACGACCAAATCCGTCGCTTTTAAATCAAGATTAGCGACTTCCAAGGCGGTTAAGATGCCGTCTTTTTCAGAACCCAAAATACGCCCATTTTTCGTCCATCGGTGATTGGCACCGTACAACATGAGTGCTGAACGTTGCAGAGGATTGTCGGCTATACGCAGACGGTCTCTCATGCCCGCCGCTCTCGTTTGCGAAGTATCTAAGGGTTCTAAAAAGACTCCATGCGTTGCAAAGTGCAGTATGCTTGGTGCGCGTTCGCCTGTAAAATATTGGAGCGTATCTTCGGTAGCGGCAGCAATAGTCAGTACGGTTGGAGAGATGTCAGACCTTTTGCAGATTTTACCTATTATTTTGACTTCTTTGGCGGTAGCTTTTAAGGGTTCAATATTGTCACGCGTATCTCTTAGAGCAAGCAACATAGTATCTTGCATAAGTAAATCTATCGAATCCTCAAACTTTTTGTATGCTTCTATATCAGCAATATCATAGAGGATATGCCCCATAAGCACCGCATCTTTGTAGGATTGAGTTGGTTTGGGCTGAACAAAATCGCGCATCGCAGAGTAATAATGAAACTCAAATCGCTCGGCAAGATATTGTCCTTCATCATTTTGTAGGGTTTCAAAATCTACCTTGTGCAGCAAACCCGCCGGAGAGAGATGTATGGTTGCTATTCCTTCCAAGTGTGGGTCTAATGACGACCAGATTTTATCATAGAGTGCTGTTCGGGTACTTTGATTTTGTAAGTAAACGGGCAATTTATTTTCTTCATAAAATTCCATTAAATCCCTAATGGCTTTTTCTTTGGTAATAGGAATAAATTGGGGTGTCGTATCCTTGCGAATGAGCATCGCGTGATACTGCCATGTGCTGTCTTCGTCTTCATAAAATTTTACGAAGTCGAGGGTGGCTTCGTTTGGGGTGAGTTTGTTTTGGATGTCTTGCCATTTTATGGTTTTAGTATTGAGTTTGGATTTAAGTTTGGGATGCTGTAGCATTTGAAAAGTGAGTGTTTCTCGTTGGTTGTTCATTTCGGATAAATCCCAGCCTTTTTCTTTGCGTTCTTCGCTTGTAAATGTTTGAGCATCGGCGATTTGTTTGTTGAGGTTATTCAGTTGTTCATATTGAAGGTTTAATGCAGTATCGTTGATTTTCTTAATGATTTTCTTGGTAGATATACCATAATCTAGGGCGAGTGATTTAGTATTGAGTAGGTAGTTTGTGGCGAGTTGTATGGTTGATTCAGTGCCGTTGGCAGCTACAAATGAGTAAAAATTAGTATTTGTCGAGACAATCGTATTTACATATTTTATGCGTTGCTCATCAGGTAAAAATGAGTAATTTGATTTCAATTGTTGGATGCTTTGAGGAATTACTATCTGCCATAGTGAATCGGCTGCATTGTAGTTTCCAATTTTTTCATAAGCGGTGGCTAAATTATTATAAGATTTTAGTACATTGGGATGCTTCTCGCCTAAGATATCAAACCAAATACTTAATGCTTTATCATGAAAACTAATGGCTTTTTTGTAATCGCCTATTTGTTTATATACTATTCCTAAATTATTATAGGAATTTGCTACTTCACGGTGCTTTTTACCAAATACTTCAAGCCAAATATTTAATGCTTTGTCATGAAAACTAATGGCTTTTTCGTAATCACCTTTAAGGTAGTATGTATTTCCTAAACCACTGTAAGAACTTGCTACATACGGGTGTTCTTCACCTAAAGTATCAACTTTAATCTTTAGTGCTTTACTATGAAAACTAATGGCTTTTTCGTAATCGCCTGTTTCTCCATATACATTGCCTAAATTATTGTAAGAGCGTGCCACATAAGGATGCTTTTCACCAAACACTTCAAGTCTAATACTTATTGCTTTATTATAAAAACTTATCGCTTTTTTGTAATCGCCTGTTTTGCGATACACTATTCCTAAGTTATTGTATGGTAGTGCTATATTAGGATGCCTTTCACCCAATACATCAAGGAAGATATTGATTGCTTTATTGTAAGAATTAATCGCTTTTTCATAATCGCTTGTTTCTTCATATATAGTTCCTAAATTAATATAAGAACTTGCTACTTCACGGTGCTTTTCACCAAATATTTCAAGTCTAATATCCAATGCTTTATTATGAAAACTAATGGCTTTTTTGTAATCGCCTATTTGTTCATACACTATCCCTAAATTATTATAGGATTTTGCTACTTCACGATGTTTTTTACCAAATATTTCAAGTCTAATATCTAACGCTTTATTATGAAAACTAAT
>CALCMV010000043.1 GCA_937967535.1 uncultured Saprospiraceae bacterium | reverse complement strand
AATCGTAAGTAATTGATTATCAGGTATTTAATTTTCATTAAGGTAGAAAAATATTCAATTAATTTAACTTTATAATTATTTGAGAAAAAACAATTTACCTAATACCAAATTTCCTAATTCCCCAATGTCCAAAGTCCAGTAATATTATCGGACTTTGGACATTGGTGTATTCGGAAACCGGTTTCGGCTGAACCGAGAAGGTAAAAGACTCATTATCAATGACTTGTGTTAATTTGTGATTTATTTCAAATTAATTTTATTACAATTCTTATTGTATTGATAAATAACAAATTATATATTCGTTAGCCTGATTTCCCGATTACCTAAGAGCATGTTTAAAATTACAGTTGATAATTTTTTGAAATGTAAAATAATAACTCACATTTCAAAAAAGTGTCAAAATTCCTTATCCATTATTAGTATATGAAATACCAACTAACTGAACTTGTAAAGTCATTAAATAAAGAGGAAATCAGAAATTTCAAATTATTTACTTCAAAATACAAAAGTAAAGGGACGAAATCATTAGTTCAGCTATTTGACATCATACGCAAAGAAAAAATTGATGAGTATGATGATGCCATTATCTCTGTTGTATTGCCCGGCAGCAACAAAAATAATTATTATCGGCTAAAAAACAGATTGATACAAGAAATAGAAGATAGCCTTGTAGAGCTTTACCGCAAAAAAGATGAGTCTTTTGAGGTGTTTCGATTGTTGCGATTAGCCAAAATATTTTTATACAAATCGGATTATGAAAAATCTAAACAATACCTTGACGAAGCCGAAAAAGCTGCCCAGAAACTTGAAAATTACCCTTCCATGCACTTAATTTATGAGCAGTACACAAAATTAATCAGCCATCTGTCTAGCATCAATCCCGCAGAATACATCCATCGCAAAAGAAAGTACAATAAGATACATCAAAAAATTGAAGAAACCCAATTTCTTTTGGCTACCGTTGGTTACAACATGCGTATCACCAATTTTTCCAATAAAAGCACAAACCTGTACCAAACCCTAGACAAGATTATAGAAGAATCGCAGATGATGGATGAATTTAAAGATTCTGTGACCATAAAACTTGAAATTGATGCCTGTGTACGTCAGTCCTTACTGCAAAGGCAAGAATATCATTTGCTTTCAGAATACCTTGATGAAACACTCAAAAAATTCACGCAAGAAAGACTATTTACGCAGAAAAATCATAAACATAAAATTATTATGCTTATTTGGTTGATTAATGCGGAGATAAAAATTAAAGATTATACTAAAGCACTCTCTCATGTGGATGCTCTAGAAAAAGCACTCCAAGAACACAACGGCTTACTCCAACAACAATATGTCAGATTATATCAACTCTCCAAATTTATCGTCAATTCTTATGCAGGCAATAATAAAGAAGCTATCCGTATCGCACAGGAAGCCCTCAAAGAAAGCCCTCTCCCACTCACTCACCCACATGCCCTGGGGTATTTTATCAATCTCTCTACCGTTTACTTCAATGATAAAGACCTCAATAAAGCCTTCAAATATCTCGCACTCATTATAGCCGACCCTTCCTTCAACAAACTTGCTGCCGTATGGAAAATCAGCCTCAAAATCATGGAAATCATCTATCACTTCGAAGACAAAAACTACAATTACGCCAAAAATATTTACGACAATCTTCGCCGTACTCACCGCGAGCTACTCAAAGAGGAAGGCTACCAACGCGAAGCTATGTTTTTGGATATTTTGCGCGAATTTATCCAAATTCCACAACCTTTAAAAAATGAGAAAGTCATCGGTAAAATCAAGCAATTTCTCGAAACCTATCCCGACTTCGAACCCGCAGCCAATGAAGGTATCAATTACAATATCTGGCTTTCTGCAAAAATCAAACGTACCGATTATTACAGCGAAATGATTGGAAGATAATTAAGTTTAAGTTTAAGTTTAAGTTTAAGTTTAAGAGTAAGTTTAAATCAACAATTCATTTTCAATGAATTATGAAAATTAAAAGTGTCGCTTAGTTCAATCCAACCACTTACTTATAGAACGAATTAAAATACAAACTTAAACTTAAACTTAAACTTACTCTTAAACTTAAACTTACTCTTAAACATGCTCTAAGGAACGCACAATAAATTAAATCATAAAATGTTATAACAAAGTTAACGTTATTATTTAAACGTATCATATTATTGCATTTTTACGTCTAATGAGTAATTATATAATTGTAAAAATTTGAAACGCTATGAGTTTTCGTTTTGCTCTTTTGAGCTTAGTTTTTTCCCTCACATTTACCCTATCATTTGCCCAACCAAAACCACATAACGATATTAATATTGACCTGCCTACATACGAGGAAGTGAATACTCAAAAAGTATTTGCTACCGACCCGGAGAATAAAATTTGTTTCATTGATTTCATGGAAATTGACGGTTATGCTAAAGAATTGATTGTGAAGAATGAAAAAGGCGAAGTCATTAAAGAAGCCGTTTTGTGGGAACTACCCGACAATACACTTTACGAATTGGTCTATGACGAATTTCCCGCAGGAAATTATACCCTTGTTCTGAATACATTCTCAAAAACATTGACAAGAAAAATACACGTTAAATAATGTTGAATAAGTGATTTCTAAACACTTTAAAGTTCTTATAATCAATTATTTAATCGTATAAAGATATTTAAAAATATTCCCCGAAATTATCAACCTGAAATTTATCATGCTCATCCCATCATAAATTTTCTACCATAAAAGTCGCTTTTCAAAAGCGGCTTTTTTTTTATTTTTGTGGCAACTTCATGGCTTCATTGTTGTATCTATTTTTTCACAACAATAAAACCATCAATCAATATAAATCATGATAAATTACCACGATAAAATATTCGTTACGGTCAATAGTACGGGTACGGGCGAGGTGTCGCAGGAGACGCGATTTCACTATCGCCATGAGGGGAGTATCGTATGGGCAACCTACGAAGGTGGTAGTATTTGGTGGGGTACACTGATGGCTTTTGTGCATGACGACGACTCGCTCGACATGCGCTACCAACACCTCAATCGTGCCGGAGAATTTAAGTCCGGACGCTGTCATTCCAAACCCGAAATCCTCGAAGACGGACGCATACGCTTACACGAAGAGTGGCAATGGACCTGCGACGACCATTCATCAGGGACATCAATTATCGAAGAAGTGAAGAAAAATTAATGCCCGAAAAAGAACTTTTTTGGCAGTTTTTTTGTAATATTACATTGTAAAGAGCAGTAAAATAACAAGCTCACAATTTCGCTGCGTTTATTGTTTTATTGTTTCTAAAAAAACATTTCATCATCACTAAAGGCAATTATTGCCTCAACCAATCAAATTATGGATTATAACACTCCTTTAGACCGAAATTTAGTGGCGAGTCAGGTATCTGCTACCGAGCGTGCTACTTTTATCAGAAAAACATACTTACATGTAGGTCTTGCTGTATTGCTTTTTGCAATTGTTGAAGCAATATTCCTTAGCACACCTGCCATCGTCAAAATCGGTTTGGCAATGACTCAAGGTTTTACTTGGCTAATTGTTTTAGGTGGCTTTATGTTTGCGACTTCAATGGCTGAACGTTGGGCAATGGGCAGCACCGACAGAAATGCTCAATACGGCGCACTCATACTATACGTTGTGGCTCAGGCATTTATCTTTGTACCTTTGATGTATATGGCAATGATGGTACTTGGTCAGCCTGCATTGGTTTTACAAGCCGGTATCATTACGCTTGCATTATTTACAGGCTTATCGGCAGTGGCACTGTTTTCGGGCAAAGACTTTTCTTTCCTTCGCTCGGCATTGACTATTGGTGGTTTTGTTGCGATAGGTCTTATCGTGGCGGGTATCGCTTTCGGCTTCAATCTTGGTCTATGGTTTTCCGTAGCAATGGTGGCTTTGGCTGGAGGGTCTATCCTTTATCAAACTTCCAACATGGTGCATCACTATCGTACCGACCAATATGTAGCGGCTTCGCTCGGTTTGTTTGGTGCATTGATGATGATGTTCTGGTACATCCTCCAAATCTTGATGCGTTTTTCAGGTGACTGATAATTTTGGTGTTGTCCTGTTTACGACAGCATTTAAATCATAAAATAATACGCGGGTTGGTTCAGCAATGAATTAACTCGCGTTTTTTTTGTGTGTATTAGTTTTTAGTTCATAGTTCATAGTTCATAGTTTTTACAATCAATTGAATTGAGTGTGTAAAACATTAGGGGCATTTTAATGTGTTTAAACATAATTCAAAATTGAAAACTGCCACAAAGACACGAAGACACAAAGTATAAATTGCTGATAAGCATGAAAATTCTTTGTGTCTTTGTGGCAAAATTAAAGATGTGCAGTAGTATGTGTTTTGGCTTTTCATATCTGATTGCCCCTAATATTTTACACACTCAATTGAATTGCATACCGATAGCTATACGAGATTGTAAATTACTATGAACTATGAACCATGAACCATGAACCATGAACCATGAACTAAAAACTATAATAAAATTTAATCAAACACCACCGTCCGATTTCGGCACACCAAAATTTTGTGTTCGAGGTCTTTGGCGATGGCTTTGGAGAGAACAATTTTTTCATTGTCTTTTCCCTTTCTGATAAAATCGCGGACGTTTTCTTTGTGCGTGACATGTGTGATGCCTTGCTCGATAATCGGTCCGGCATCAAGGTCGGCGGTGACGTAGTGGCTGGTTGCGCCAATGATTTTCACGCCACGCTCAAAGGCAGCATGATAAGGCTTGGAGCCAATAAAAGCAGGTAAAAAAGAATGGTGTATATTGATGATTTTTTGGGGATAATGCTTAATAAAATTATCTGATACGATTTGCATGTATCGCGCCAATACGACTAAATCTATCTTGTACTCGGCGAGCAATTTGAGTTGCTTGGCTTCTTGTTCGGCTTTCGTTGCTTTGGTGATAGGGATGTGATAAAATGGGATGTCAAATTGCTCGGCTATCGGCTTTAGGGTTTGGTGATTGCTAATTATCAGGGGAATTTCCACATCCCACTCCCGCGAATGACAACGGTACAAAATATCGTACAGGCAATGCGAAAGTTTGGTGACAAAAACAGCTACACGCTTCTTTTGGTCAGAAAAATGCAGTGACCACATCATACTAAATTTCCGCGCAATGAGCGTATTAAAATATTCTCCAATCTTTTCTCTGCCAATTTGAAAATCTTCAATTTCCCATTCAATTCGCATAAAAAATTCGCTGTGAGAGTGGTCGGTATGTTGGTCAAGATAAACGACATTGCCATTATTTTCATATAAAAAATCCGTCACTGCGTGAATGATACCTTTTTTGTCGGGACAGTGAATGAGGAGAATGGCGGTTTCTTTTTTCATTGAAAATAGTTGATGAGTTGTCGGGTTTGATGAGTTGTCGAGTTGTTGGGTTGATGAGTTGTTGGGTTGTTGGGTTGTCGAATTGTTGGGTTGATGAGTTATTGTGGGATATTTTCCCTGCAAAGTAAAAAGGAAAACGTAGACCTACAAAAAACTGTCTGGTCATCTACCATTTTATTCACACTCCTCCCCTGCTTGTTTGTACAGACAAGTTTTACAGAAGTAAGTTTTTCCGGTTTTCAAATGTTCTTGATGAACGAGTTCGTATTCGTGGAAAGTACGGGATTGTTGGGTCAGCACAGGTGTGGTGGAACAGCCAACCCAAAACATCGCTAACAAGACCACCAAGGCAGGAAATAGCAAGCGTTGGTTCTGCTTCGTCGGGTGGGCGAGTTGTAGGATGCGTGATTTGAAAGGATGCGTACCAAAAAGCTGCAATAAGCCAAATTGTTGTTCTTCTTTTAAGTGAATGAGTAAGGCAGCGTAGGCGCGTTCATTGCTCGTTTTTGTAGCGGCAAAAGCATCGGCGAGAAATTCATTGAGCAGTTGCAATTCTTTTTTTATCGCATAATAAACAGGGTTGAGAAACCAAAATATTTGTAAGAAAGCAATAGCGATTTGCTGCCATGTATCGCGATTTTCTATATGTGCAATTTCGTGATAGAGAATGGCTTGTTGGGCTTCTTCGGAGAGTTGGTTGAGCGTGGGTTTCCATACGATGTAGCGATGCCACAGCCTGAATGATGCCGCAAGTATTTCGTTATTATCATCGTACAGAATATAATAGGGCTTGCCTTCTATCCACTTCAATTCTTTCTTGGAACGACGAATCAAAGCCACCAAAAAAGTACATCGCAATGCCAACCAAACAAATATCAAAAAAGCAAGGGCAGCATAAGCCGTCTGCATATAAAATTTGTAATCAATCGCTGCCTCGTAAGGGTCGTATTTTTTGTAGAGAATGATACTTGTTTGTGCCAATTCTTCGCATTGACAAAAATCTGCTTCGTGAATGGCTTTGTCATAACACAATTCGATTTCTTCCTGATAGGCTGCTGCTTTGGAGGGTTCGAGCAGTGTTTGGAGGGCTTGTGTAGCGGGGCTTGCAGCGAAAAAACTCAGAAAAACAGCCGGCAAACTCAAACTCATCATCAATACAAAATACAAAAATTGACGACGACGCACAGGCGTACTAGCCTTTCTTACAAAAAGGAAATACACCAAAATACCGGGTATCGAAAGCAGATAACTTAATGTAAAATACAGCAACATTTTTAATGCGATAATATTTTGATAATGAATGAATTTTGAATGAATGAGTGAATGAATCATTTTAGATTTGGTGATTTTTGATTTCAGATTAATTTCATGTAAATCAATCTGTATACAATCGAAAATCACTGAATCGAAAATCAAAAATTATTTATACTCTTTTAGGGTAAGAATTTAACTTTTTTGACGAGGAAATTTTGCGCTTAATTTTTCTCTTGGAAATGGGCGTTTATCTGGATAAATAACCGTTTTCAAGGGGAAAAGTAAGTGTAAAAGTTGCCGTCAAAATGT
>CALCMV010000042.1 GCA_937967535.1 uncultured Saprospiraceae bacterium | reverse complement strand
ATAAATTGATGCCTTTATGTCAAAGAACTAAAAACTTATGTAGTATCGTTAGATTTTGAAAATGTCTGACAAGTTTTAGCCCAATGCCATCCATTATTGAATAAAAATGAAACATGGGTACAAAAACGAATAGCACCCTAGGCGAGGTGATTGCAATCTTTATTTTACTGGTAAATAACAAACTATGCCTTCGTTCTAATTTTTGAAAAAACCTTAACTTCACCTTCAATGTCTTTGTCAAATTGTGAATTATGAATTTTGAATGACAAATTAATTTAAATATTACTTTGTTTTTTGTTGATAATTAAAAATTAATAAATTAAGTATTTTTTATCATTCAAAATTTTTCATTCATCTCGATAATTATCGGGACAAAATTTTCGAACACATTTCACCTTGAATTTGAATTTTAAATTGAACTTAAATTTGAACTTAACAGACCACACTCACCGCCGCCTCAATATTCTTACCGGAGATTGGGTACTCGTATCGCCGCACCGTATGAAACGCCCCTGGCAAGGCAAAGTCGAAGCCTTTGCGCCCGATACACGCCCACACTACGACCCCAAATGCTACCTTTGCCCAACCAATACCCGCGCAGGTGGCGCGGCAAGCAATCCGAATTATAAAGATACTTTCGTATTTGATAATGATTTTATGGCAATTATGCCCGATATTCCCGAAGGTGGCTTGGATAAAGAAGGTTTGTTGGTGGCAAAAAGTGAACGCGGGTCTTGTCGCGTCATTTGCTACTCACCACGCCACGACCTTACGATGGGCAATATGAGCATCGGCGAACTCCTCAAAGTCATTGAATTGTGGGCGCAAGAATACCGCGAACTAGGTAGTCGCGAGTATATTAATTATGTGCAGATTTTTGAAAATAAAGGCGCAATAATGGGCTGTTCCAATCCGCATCCGCACGGACAAATATGGGCGCAAGAAACCCTGCCCACCGAAGTAGCCAAGGAAACGCGACAACAAAAAATTCACTTCGACAAGTATGGAAGCACTTTATTGAGTGATTATTTGAAATTGGAATTGGAGGAGAAAGTACGGATAATCTGTGAGAATGACAGCTTCGTTGCACTCGTACCATTTTGGGCGGTCTGGCCCTATGAAAGCATGATTATCAGTCGGAAAAGCATTGGAGATTTGACTCAATTGAATGATACACAACAAAAGGATTTAGCCCAAATTCTCCAACAACTCACCAACACTTACGATAAAGTATTTGACACTTCATTTCCTTACTCTATGGGCATCCATCAAAGCCCGACCGATAGCGCAGCACATCCCGAATGGCATTTTCATATTCACTTCTACCCTCCCCTACTACGGTCGGCTACGGTCAAAAAATTTATGGTCGGCTACGAAATGATGGGCGAACCACAACGCGATTTGACAGCAGAGTTTATCGCAGCGAAGTTGCGACGTATTGTTTTGACGAGTTGATGAGTTGTTGTGTTGTCGAGTTGTCGAGTTGTTGTGTTGTTGTGTTGTCGAGTTCAACAATTCAATAACTCGACAATTCATCAACCCAACAACTCGACAATTCAACAACTCATCCAACCCATCAAAGCGTTCCACGCAAGGCTTGTTCGCGTTCGATGGCTTCAAAGAGGGCTTTGAAATTGCCTTTGCCAAAAGAGGTCGCGCCTTTGCGTTGGATGATTTCGAAGAACATCGTGGGGCGTGCCTGTACCGTTTTTGTGAAAATCTGGAGCAGATAGCCTTCGTCGTCTCTATCAACGAGGATGCCGAGTTCTTTGAGTGCATCAATGTCTTCGTCTATCTTGCCGACACGTTCTTCCAATACATCGTAATAGGTAAAAGGTACTTGCAAAAATTCTATGCCGCGATTGCGAAGTTGGGTGACGGTTTCGACGATATTATCCGTAGCAACGGCGATGTGTTGTACGCCTTCACCTTCGTAAAATTCAAGGTATTCATCTACTTGCGATTTCTTCAGACTGGGAGCGGGTTCGTTGATAGGAAATTTGATGCGTCCATTGCCATTGCTCATTACTTTGCTCATCAGGGCGGTGTATTCTGTCGAAATATCCTTATCGTCGAATGACATAATTTGCTTGAAGCCCATCACTTCCTCATAAAATTTTACCCAGTAATCCATGCGCCCCAATTCGACATTACCTACCATATGGTCAACGAATTTCAAGCCTGTTGACGGCGGATTGTAGCTCGTTTCCCACTTTTGAAAACCCGGCAAAAACACACCATCGTAATTTTTGCGCTCCACAAAAATATGTACCACCTCACCATAAGTATGAATGCCCGACCGCACGACATGTCCATGTTCGTCTTCTTCTTTAGTTGGTTTCATGTACGGTTTTGCACCGCGTTTGACGGCTTCCTCGTAAGCGTAAGTGGCATCATCTACCCACAAGGCAGTTACTTTTACGCCATCGCCATGTTGGTCAATATGTCTGCCGATGTCTGTACCACTTTTGAGGGGCGAAGTAAAGACCAAACGTATCTTATCCTGCACAACTACGTATGATTCCGTTTCCCGCGCTCCTGTCTCCAAGCCACGATATGCCAATGAACTGAACCCAAATGCCGCCTTATAAAAATGCGCCGCTTGTTTGGCATTGCTCACATACAATTCAAGATAATCTGTGCCGTTGATGGGCATGAAGTCCTTTGTTGTGTTGGCGAGTTGTTCTGTTGTTGGGTTGTCGAGGACTGCGGTGTTGCTGTCTTGTAATGTGACCATTTTGTTCAATTTATTGGTGAATGAAGAATTATTTTTTAGGCGAATTGTTCTTAAATTAGTTGTCAAAACAACTATTGTTTCAACAAAAATAATGGTTTATCTCCTGAAAGTAAAGGTTTGTAGTAATAAAGTTTTCCACAAAATTTTTATTTGCTAATTAAATCCAATAACAATTATTAATGTCTTCGCTAAATTTTGTCCCGATAATTATCGGGATGAATGACAAATTAATTTAAATTTCACTTTGTTTTTTATTGATAATTAAAAACTAACAAATTAAATATTTTTTATTATTCAAAATTTTTTATTCAAAATTCAAAATTGGGAGGTGTTCGAGTAAAATAGGGAATAGTTGCAAGGCGAATTTTTTTATGAAAAATGGCTGTCTGAATGCTCAAATATCCACTTTTAACAAAGCAATTCGCCTTGCAACTCGCATATAATCATTTACCCTATTTTTGTCGAACACTACCCAAAATTGGCGAACACATTGAATTATGCAGTTTCCAATTCAATCACTGTAATTTCGGGCCACATCCCTACTCTACCCGGAAATGCGAGGAATCCAAAACCACGATTGACATATAGGTATTGCGCTGCTTTTTCGTACAACCCCATCCAATGTTGGTAGCGGTACTGTGCCGGACTCCATTTAAAGCCGGGCATATTGATACCAAATTGGAAGCCGTGCGTGTGTCCGCTAAGGGTGAGGTGAATGTGCTTTTTGTGCGGAATGACTTGCTCATCCCAATGTGTAGGGTCGTGGGAGAGTAGGACACAAAATTCGTCTTTTGTACTGTCTTTCAGGGCTTTATCCAAATCGCCGAGTTTTGGAAACCAGCGTCCTGCGCCCCAGTTTTCGACACCGAGTATGCTGATGCGCTCGCCTTTACGCTCAATTTTTGCACTATCATTATTGAGTAGATTGAAGCCCATTGCTTCGTATTTTGCAAAGAAATCTTTCCAATATTCGTGTGTTTTATCATTGCGGAATTCGCGGGGTGCGCCGTAGTAGTCGTGGTTGCCGAGTACGGCATATTTACCGTTTTTGGCTTTTAATTGAGCAAAAATATCAATAAAAGGATCGACTTCTTTTTTATCTGAATTGACCAAATCGCCTGTAAAAACGATGGCATCCGGCGACTCGTCATTTATCATTTGTACACCGCGTATTACATCGTCGGGGCTATCCAGACTACCAGCGTGAATGTCAGAAATTTGTACAATTTTGAATCCGTTGAAGGCTTCGGGCAGGTCTTCGAAGGCTAATTTGACGCGCTTGATGGTGTAGCGATATTTGCCGCGTGTGATGCCGTACAACATAGTACTCAATGGAATCGCTGCCAAGCCCGTCGCCGCCAAGGTCAGAAATCTTCGGCGTGAAGGCAGGTGGTTTCCCGCTACATTTTCACTTGAAAATAAACTACTTATCCACGAAAATATGGCATAAATCGTCCGTCCACCATCTTGCAGCAGCATAAAACCGACAAAGACCATTTTAGAAATTATCGCAGTAAAAATGATGCCTATATAATAATTTGTCGATGCGCTTCGGAAAAAACTCCCCTGATTATAGCCGACATACATCTGATAAAAACTAAATATAATGTATAGGCTCGTCAGCAAATAAACAACTTGAAAAATCCGTATATTTCGTTGTGTGCTAAACAAAGATTTCAGTCCGAAATAAGTATATACATCCAAAAATAAATAAAAAGCAAACATAATGAGAATGCCTGTCAATCTTCCTCGCATAATTAAATGTGTGAATTTTGCATGGGTGAATGAGTGAAGCTTGAATGGTCGCAAACGGCTCACTCAATAATGTAAAGGTAACACCAAGCTGTGCGAATTGTTAGTGAAATTCGATAAAATAACGTTAAATTAAGATGAAGAAAGCGAGTTGTGGGTTGCCTGACTGCATGTGAACGTTTTTATCCTCAAAATCGTTAGTGGTTTATCATTCATAAATGTTTATCATGTTTTTACCGGAATTAAAAAGTTTGCCCAACGAAGATATTTGTATTCTGATTAAGTTAGACAATCACACACTACACTATATTTGTGAGTGTGGTGATGCGAGTTTGTTGAGTGTCAAGGACTGCCAAAATACTCAGGCTGTTTTTATCAGCCATACGCATATTGACCATTTTGTGAATTTTGATACTATACTCAGGCATCAAATCGGTATTGAGAAGAAAGTAGTGATTTGCGGACCGGAGGGTATTGCTCGTCAGGTGCAATCTAAAATCGGGGCTTATACTTGGAATTTGATTGAAGCAGGATCCTTTGCTTATGAGATTCGGGAAATCGTCAGTGAGCATGGAATCAACATTTACGAAATTGAACCTCCTGAATGGGAACTTCGCAAAACGGGTTTTATCCATGAAAATACGATTTTCGGGAATGAGCGTTTCCAAGTGAATTTTACCATATTAGACCACAAAATCGATTCTGTCGCGTATTTGTTTCAGGAAATGGATACGGTGAAAATTGATTTGTCGAAAAGTGATTTTAGAGGCGGTGCCTGGGTACGCGAATTGAAAACAGCTTTTGAACAGAAAATACCTGATAATGAAATCATCATTGAAGGGAAAAGCTACGCCGCTAAAGACCTTTTCTATTTACTTGACATCAAAAAAGGTCATACATTCGGCATCATCATGGATCATGCGCCAAGCCCCGAAAATCAGGCTAAAATCAAAGCTTTGTTTTCTGATTGTGATAAGGTATTTATCGAAAGTTTTTACAAATTGGAAGATAAAACATTTGCAGAAGCCAATTATCACAGCTACTCGCAGGCATCAGGACGCATAATGCGTGAGTGTGGCGTGCGGGATGCAGTTCCCGTTCATTTTTCGAGAAAATATAATGAGAATGATGTGCAGGAGTTGGTTAAGGAATTCAAAGAAGCCTATCAATCGTAAGTAAAGTTTAAGTTTAAGTTTAAGAATAAGTTCTCCCGATAGCTATACGGGACAAATTTAAGCCTCCTTCGAAGAGATAGCCAATATTGCAAATTTATCGACAACTGTTGTTTTCAAAAAATTACTAAGTGCCTAGTGACACTTGGAAGTGTATTTCAAATTTTCTTCCAACAATTTTGTAATCTTGGCATCCCATTCGGCTTGTTCTTTTTTATTGATGCTGTGGTTGGTTTCGCGGTCGTAGTCGCGTTGCATTTTGGTGAGGGCGTTCCAGTTTTTTTCGTAAATTTTATCGGCTTTTGATTGCAGATTATTGACGGTGATATGTGTTTCTTTGAGTTCTTTCCGCATCTTGCGGGCATAGATTTCGGCGATGTCAAAGTGCAGTTGTTCGTGGCGTAAGATGTGGTCGTTGGCATCTTTTTTTCTGACCCATGATTTGTGTGGTAAAAAATTGCAGGTGACTATAAATTCAAATTCACGCCCATCCATATCTATATCAAAACCAATTTCGTAGGCGGTTTGTGCAGCACTGGAAGACATGGCAGGAACACGACCTTTGAAGTCATTCCATTTCAATTGGTCTCCTTCGCACCAATGAATTTTATGTGGTTTTGTAGCAGGTTCATCAGCTTTATTAATGGTGGTAAAGGCAAGTATTGATAGTAGGAAAGCTATGGATATAAGTCTCATAATTAATTATGAATTTTGAATAAATGAATTTAAGTGGTTAAGCACAAATAATCGATACCATAGTACATATCTTTTTCCGTTATACTTCAGCTATTTTTCGTCATGTAGCTCGGCTATAATCCTCAAAATGAGCTTTGTCTAACGAAAAAATATATTGTCCTAATAGTGTCGATTATTTATACTTAACCACTTATTTGTTGTTATAAACAGAAACTATACCATTTTCAATAATCGGTATCGCATAAATTATTATTCAACCCTATACAAACAAAAAAAGCTGCCCGTATGGACAGCTTTTTTTAATATCTTATTGTAAGTATTATTGCTTAATGATTCGTTGGGTGTGTGAATCTTCACCATCATCTACAGTGAGATAGTAAAGACCAACTGCCAAGTTGCGAATATCAATTGTCTTGGTATTCAAACCTTCTGTTATTTGCATTCTTTCACTGACTACCTGACGACCTACTACATCAACGATAGAGATACTGATTTCACCATCTCCAACTGCTTCGTAAATCATTTGAACTTCTTCACTTGCAGGTACAGGAGTTACTGTGACACCACTTATGGTATTACGCTCCAATGCAATTACATTTGAGAAGTATTCTGCACCGTCTAAATCAACAATTCGAAGACGGTAGTAAGTCAATAAGTAAGGAGCTAAATCTTCGGCTGAATATTGAACCAATTCAGAAGACCAACCCTGAGCAGGAAGACGCTCAACTAAGCCCCAGTTAACAGCATCAGAGGAACGCTCAAGCAAAATCCATGCAGTATTGGATTCACTGGCAGTTACCCATTCAAGTGTATTGGTATTTCTATCTGTGGTATATCCGGTGAAACTTACTAAAGTAAGTGGAAGTATACCATCTACATAATCACAGACAATGAAACCTGTACCTGTAAAATCTATAACCATTGTACCGGAGAGCATGTCTGGAAAAGGTTGGTTAGGTTCAAAAGTAAATACGGTGTTGTCACCATTAAAAGAACCGGAACCTGTAAAGATGGTACTTGCCGGAAAGCCCGGACCTGTACCGATACCCGATATAGGGAAATCTCCTCCACCCGCAGGACCGGGGAATGTGAAAATAACTGTACCGTCATCAAGTACCTCAATGTCAGGGCATACTGCTTCTTGTGGTTGTGCAGTTAATACACTGATACCTGCCATGCATACAATAATAAATGCAAGCAATAACCTTTTCAGGTTAGTAAAATTATTGGCCATAAGTATAAATTTTTCGCTTTAATGAAACCTAAAGTAACATAAAATTACTTAAAAAAGTCAAGTCAAAACCAAGAAATAACATCATCTTTAAAAAATGTATATATCACAGTTTTGGACTTAGGACTATATTTTTGAGTTGCAATATAAGTTTATTCCTTATATAAAAAAAGAAAAACAAAAAATAATTCGCTTTCTACTATATACTAATGAATAATTAATTGATAATCTTGCAGAAAAATTGTTTTATAGTCAAAAAAAAATAGTTAACTATTTAATTAAATCTTGCAATAATCATCAACTTATCAGTCATTCCCCATCTAATCATAAGTATGCAATACTAATCTATGCTCTAAATTAGATGTCACATTTTTGACTAATATTTATATAGTATGAGTGCTTAGTTGGAATACAACATGAGAGATAAAAGTCGAATCCTTATGATAGTGAGACTGTAAGACATCAAAAAGTCACCTCTAAATCAATTGCTTCATTATCCATTTTTGAAATCTGACACAAAGATAGCATAATTGTCCTGAATCAAAATCCTTTTTATAAAAAAAATTTTAAAAAATTATTGAGTTTAGACAAGAACCTAATGTTGTATGTGAGAGTAGTGCTTAGATGCAAATATACCAAAAATTACACCAAAAGTAAATAGTTGGTTAAAATAGAAGACTTATTTTTTACGCTCATATATTTTGAATATGTAGTCATAAGGGTTAATTTCATCTTTCAAATAAGGTTTTTTACTTATCATAGTCCATTGTTTATCAGGTATTTCGGGGAAGTATATGTCCCCTTCTACTTCTGCGGCTACTTCTGTCAGGTATAGCTTGTCCCACAACTTTATACTTTGCTCATAAATCTGTCCACCTCCTGCTATAAATACTTCAGCTTGTTTTTGATTGCGGGAATATTCGAGTGCCTCTTGGATTGACCCGATAATGATACAACCCTTTGCTTTGTAATTCTTATTTCGCGTCACTATTATATTGGTGCGTTTAGGTAGTGGTCTGCCTATAGATTCGTAGCACTTTCTACCCAAAATAATATGGTGGTTGAGCGTTGTTTTCTTAAAATATTTTAAGTCTGCGGGCAGATGCCACGGAATTTTATTGTCTTTTCCGATGACACGATTTTGGGACATCGCTACGATAGCTGATATAATCATATGTGACGTTGATAATGAATGAGTAGATGAATAAATGATAAAATGAGTAAATGTAGGTTTAGCA
>CALCMV010000041.1 GCA_937967535.1 uncultured Saprospiraceae bacterium | reverse complement strand
ATGGCTATCAGTTCATAGTTGACAGTTCATAGTTCATAGTTTTTTACAATTCATTGAATAACATCCCGATACCGATAGCTATCGGTACGGGATTGTAAATTACTGATTATCAAAGTTGAGCAAACTTAAACGGGTAGCCTTTATTATTAAAATAAAACAGGGTAGAATTTCATTTCCAGTGTTTTATGAAATTTTTAGTTATTTCATTTTCTTCGCATAATCTACGTTGGTCTGCGATTCTATGGATATTGTAGTCTTGTGTGATGATACAGGCATCACCCTGACCTGCAAGTGGTATCCATACTTCATCTTTCGTACCTGCTCCGAACTCTACTGTAACGGATGAAACTGTGATTGAGCCATACTTTTTAAAGTCGGCATTAAGTCCTTGCTGCAAAATATTGAAGGCTTCGGCGAGTGAGGCAGACATATTTTCGTCAACGTAGAAAGTCATTGGTTTTGGCAGTATTCAATAGCCGCATCTATTGCAGCGAATTGAACATTATAAAGATGAGCGATAAGTTCATGGGATTCACCGCCTTTGTGGAGATAGTAAAGGGTTTCAGGATAAATATTGGTCTTGCCAATAACAGGATAACCGAATTTTCGTTGGGGATCCATGACGATGTGCCTTTCTTTGCCCAATGGGTAATATTTACTCGCCAATAAATCCTCGTTAAAATCCAATTTTTTAACTAATGAGCGAATAATATCCGATTGAAAGGGCTTTTTTCCGCTCAATGTAATGGTATCGTTTTTCGTTTTCCAAAAAACTTCTTTTCCTTTTGTGTGCATACCTTCCAAAACTGCTTTGTGAGCAAATGGAGTAGGCGTACCATACAATACCGAGAGTATCTCGCGCACTTCAAGTACTTTCTGTGTGCGTACCCCTGCATCAGCAAGGTGCATCATGGCGTGCAACTCTATTAAAGTCACAAAATTCACCGACCTTGTACCGTACTTTTCGCGCACATAAGTATTTTTGAAGGCTTCTCCCAACTCGCCTTTAAAATACCGACGCATCCACGCATACACCTTGCGATAAGGCATGCCCAATATCTTTACTACATCGGGAAAGGCTAAGATACCTTTACCGATGGAGAAGGGATTAGTTGATATGGTGGTGGTTTTGGCTTGCATTTTACAAATATACGGGTTTTTCGGTAGATATGGAATTTATTTTTTTCTCTTAATCGGATTTGTTGGTTCATTAACAAGAGTTACTTCATTTGAAAAGATATGGACAGTCTTACTTTATATTGCTCAACTCATAATTTCGACTAAATGCCTCTTGCGACATAGCAAAAAAATCGGCGAATTTGACCACTAATTCCTTGCTGATATTGCGACGATAAGCGAGAATATCATTAATAAGTTGGCGCGAAACGCCTATTTCTTCGGCAAATTTGCTTTGACTCCATTCCGCATTTTCTAATAAAGATTTCAACAACTCCACCGGATTCAATTCTTCCAATTTACCTGCCATCATTCGGCGGTCATAATCCTCTATCAGTAGTTCCAATAATTCAATTTCATCTGTTGCTTCTTCGGTTATCATGAGTTCGGCGTGGGTGTCGCAGTATTCATTGTACTGTCCCAAACTTTTTATTTTTTTATATTTTAAATTTTTCATAATTAAAATTAAAACATATCTACTTCACAAACTTTTACTTTGTTGTATTCATTATGCGTTCCGACAAAACGCACGTATAATACGACATATTTCTTCCCGAATTTGTACCCACAAATTAGCCTAAATTTATTGCCACCAACATTGAAAACCACTCGATTGAATGGCTTGCCTTCACATGGTACAATGTCTGCCGTTCTGAAACTTTTAATAATGTCGCTTGGAATTTCCCAATCACAAAATTGGAGTTGATTGTAAAAATCAATAAACGCTTTCTTCATGATAACATTACCCTCGCAATGATTCATCACATTAGCCCATTTGAAGATTTTTACTTTCATAGTGTAAGATAGTTGTTTTTTAGCTTGTACGCAAATTGCGTACTTTTTATTTTCCTCAAATTAAATTATCAAGTAAAATCAAATTTACGTTCAACTCATATACTCCCAAGCCGTCTCATAAGCCCCATGCGCCTCCACATAAGTCAGAAAATCATTATAAAACCCATGCCCACCAATCGTCGCACTATCACCGATAACGATAAGTTTTTTCTTGGCGCGAGTCATGGCAACATTCATGCGGCGGTAGTCGGAAAGGAAGCCGATTTCGCCCTTTGAATTGGAACGGACGAGGGAGATGTACATCACGTCGCGCTCTTGTCCCTGAAAGCCGTCGATGGTCGAAATGGTCACTTGGTCTTTGACGGGTTCGAGTTTGTCGAAGGTCGGAAATTCGGTCTTAATGTGTTCTACCTGAGCGCGATACGGGGAGATGATGCCGATGCTTGGTTGTTCGTGGTCGTGGAATTGGTCAAGCAATTTAGCGAGGTGTTCGTAGAGGATGAGCCACTCGTCGGGGTTCATTTTGCTGCCCGATTCGGGATTGACACGCTCCTCAAATCCGCAACCTGCCGTATCCACAAACACCAAAGGAATATCCGCCGCTAATTGGAGTTTCCAATGCTCTACGGCGACATCTGCAAGGAGTTGATTATCATAAAATTGTTGGTTGGAGAAACCCATGATGAGCGTATTCATGCGGTATTGTACATTGAGAAAATTGACGGTATCAAATCGCTCCAAACCCTTCTCAATCAGGGTTTTGGCATAGCCTAATTTTTGTGCCTGATAAGATTTTACGGTAGGCGGCAGTTGGAATGGGTCGCCTGCGAGGATGACGCGATGCGCTCGCGTGAGGGGAATCCAAGTGGCAGGTTCGAGGGCTTGTGCGGCTTCGTCGATGACTACGGTGTGGAATTTATGTTCGTCGAGTGTGCCATGTATCGTATTGATGAGCGTGCAAGCCACCACATCGGCAGCCGCGATAATTTGATGGATTAAGCTATCTTCAAGTTGACGCGCCCATCCGCTGAGTTCGCCGGCTTCGCGGTAGAGTTCGTTGCGTTCGCGGCGGTCTGCGTGGGTAAAGGTGCGTTTGTATTTTCCGGCTTTGCGGCGACATTCGGCGGCTTGTTGCTTGACTTTTTTGATGTTTTTGGATTCGGGATGTGCAGATAGTCGCCCTTCTAAGGTATGCTCAATCAGCTTTTCATCGACCCGCGAAATATTGCCGATACGGACAACATTCAAGCCTTCATTGGAGAGTCTATCGACCATCAAATCCACTGCGGCATTGCTGGCGGCGGTGACTAATATACCATTTTCTTGCTTACATACGAGCTTGATTGCCTGTACTAATGTGGTGGTTTTACCCGTTCCCGGCGGTCCGTGTATGATGGCAACATCGTAAGCGGCGAGGATATTATTGATGGCGGCATTTTGGGATTTATTGAGGTTGGGGACTTCGATGTGATGGCTTAGTTCGCGGAATTGCGGCTGCATTTTACCCAGAAAAATATCGCGCAATTCTGCCATACGATTGCCCCGCGCTTTGATGATTTTTTTGAGGGCTTTTTCCATTTCCAAATACGTTTTTTCGTCAAACATCAAATCAATACCCAACAAACCGCGATTCATCCATTGCGGTACGTCTTTGCCATTGAGTACGATTTTCATTTTGTTTTTGTCAATGTATTTTATCACGCCGCCAAATTCCTTAGGGGTTTCTTTTTCTTCTTTCAAAAAAATATTGACAGGCATACCGGAACGAAACCGATGGGCTTCGTCGAGATTGGCGGTGCGTTCGCCCACGATATACGCACGTTCGCCATACGTGAAGCCCGTTTTTTGTACGATAAAAGGATGCCAACACCAGCCTTTTTCCTTTTTTTTTGCCAATGGTAATTTTAATACCATAGCGCGGTATTGCTCGAAATCTTCTTTTTTTTCGATGTATAGGGTTTCCAGTAATTGTTCTAATTCGCTTGTATCGGACATGTTGTTGTGAGTTGATGAATTGACGAGTTGTTGTGTTGACGAATTGGCGAATCCAACTCATACGGCGAAGGTAGGGAATTATTGGGGAAAATCAACCTTCGATATTCAGACCTTATTTAGCGAGAGAGCAGTACGAAAGGTGAAGTAAAGTCGGGTGAAATACTATGCCGGATATTTCTTCGATGGTATGCGTGAAACGGTTTTGCCAGAATGTGGTGTTGATGATATTTTGTAGTGTTATTTTAGGAAATGTCAGCGCAATCGTTTTTCCCATAAAAAAATAAAAAAAATCGCGTTTGTATGGCATTGTTTTTAATGAAAACTCGCCTTGCATTTCCTAAGAATGCAAGGCGAGTGCTATGCGGTATTTTGTAGAGCAAATTCATGAATTTGCTCTACAAAACAAATGACGTTAACGATGCTATTGTTTAATAAAACGCTGTGTACCAATTTGTTTGTCTGCTCGAATTTCAATAAAATAAATACCGGAAGTGGCTTGGCTAACATCAATAAGAGCATCATTATTTAGCTGACCGGAATGAAGGATTTGTCCTATTGAATTAAATATGCGATACTCAGCATTTGTAATACCTTGTACATGGAATATGCCCGGATTTGGATTTGGAATAATCTCAAAAACTAACTCATTATCAGGTGATTGTACCGAAACTGTTGGTAATTCACTCACCATAATACTCTGCGTTGTATTGGTAATAATGGGCGGATTAAGGTCAAAATATATTCCTGCTGAATTGGTAACGGGTGTTTCCTCTGCCAAGCCATCAAGCGTCCGAATGAGGTAGCTGACATAGCCCTGACTTCCTTCAAAATCGGAGGTAGAATCAGGTAGGAAAATATCTCTAAATTCAAAAGTTAAAATACCATCATCACTCATTTGAGTATTGAGTCGCTCGGTGTGACTACTGCCCAATAAGCGAAAACTTTCGAGGTCGAGATTGGTGTCAAGCGTATCGCGTATGACTACGTCGAAGGCAACATCATTGCCCGTATTTTGAAAGCGAACGGTGTAAATGAGGTTTTCATCAAACAAAGCATAATCGCCCTCGCGTCCGGGGTTGACGAGCTTATCATTGGGGTCGTAAGAGCAACGGACTTCGGGGCTATAGGTAAAGGTCGGGGAAGTATTTGTGCCGTTTTCGTCTTCAAAATTTGAATAAGTATTAAAAGAAAGTAAATCACCTAATGGAAAATCGGGCGGTCCGGGTATTTGCAAATCTATCTGTTTATCAATAGATTGGCTTGGAAATAAATCACTGAAAAACCAACCGTAACGATTGGGCGTGACGGTGGTATCGGGTGTATCTATGAAGTTGGTGGTAAGGATATTTTCATCCACTTCGAGCCAGAGTGTGCCGTCTGCTATGGTCGTGCCGAGATTTTTGGTATTGATGTCGAAGGTGATAATTTCATTGCAGCGGACAGGCGGAGAAGCGATAGTGGGGCGTATATCGCTGACTAATTCATTGGGATGTAGACCGAAGTAAAGGGTGTCGTTTTCATTATTTTGAAGTGAAACGACATACGATATAGAATCGGTGGTCAATTCCCATTCGCTGTTGTCTTGCTCATAAGAGATTGTATAATTGCCTGATTCGCCGGAGAATGGATATACACTTAGCTGGTTTTGAGAAAATGCCGATGTATTGGACTCTATGAGCATCATAGCATCGTTGTATTTGGGTTCGCCGATGTCTTGTATTTTATTTTGGTTAATATCGTAAAATGTAGAAAAGTGTATTTTACCAAAATTATCACATTCGTAACGGCTTACCCACGCGCTCCATTCTCGAAAAGGGTCATAACCGTAGGTAAAACCGCCCACGAGTACTTTATTCCCTTGAAATGCAAGTGATGTAGTTGGTGTGAGGGTATAGCTAGCCGTACCATCGGTATCTATAATGGCAAGATAGTTATCCTGATAAGCAAGAAGGGCATCATTAGAGGCAATCAGAATTTCGCCGGAGGGCAATGCCAGCATGTCTCTTTTAATGTAAGGATTAGCCTCTCCCGGAGGGTCAAAATAGGGGTTTGTAGCAATCTCTGTCCCAAGGGGCGAAACATACACCAAATCAGTTCCTGATAGTACGGCATAGTCTCCGGTTGGGAGTTCGACAAATTGGTTTTTGATATCATCAAATCCGGTATGTGTAAAGAATCCATTGATTCCAAAGCTAGTATCCATTGTACCATCGCTATTCAGTCTCGTAATTCCATCGATTCTAGTGATGATTATCTGCCCATTCTGTAGAACATCAATGTCGGTTATTTCGCCGGTAGCACCGCCCACATTTCCATTAAAATCGGCATCGGCTGTGCCGTCCGGCAAATATCGTGACAGACCTCCACTAATAGTCCCGATGAGTATTTTACCATCTGTCTGTACTGTCAATTTACTGATACTACTACCAAAATCAATTGACTCAAAACATGGCACATCGGGATTGTCAGGGTCAAAACAACTCAGATTATTAAAAGATGAACTATAAATAAGATGACCGTTTGATGCAACGATTTGACCTATTGTAGATGAATGTAACTGTCCGGGGGGTTGTCTGATATAGTCTAGCTCGCCGGATGAAGTTAGTGCAAATATGCCTATGCGTGGCTCTACTTGAAAGTAGGGTAGATTTAATACACGACCAACGAAGCCTATACCGAATATCCTACCATCCGGCATTGTAGCCAAATCGCTGATATAATACTGTGCTACGCCTGAATAGCCGTTGTAAATATCGAATTCCCAGTCGTATTCTTGCAGAAATGTCCCATCATCTGCAAATGTATTGTCAATCACTAATTCACATTGATTATCTACTAAAGGAAGACCGCAACTTTCAGAAACTTCCTCAATAGTATTGCAAGCGGAAGCATTATTGGAAAAATTCGCAGTGCCTCCATTTTGCAAACGGGTGCATATACCTTCCACATTACATGTACTCAATGCAGCATTATCTTCTACTGTTAAAAGGAACATGGTCGAATAATCCAGATTGTCAAAACCTGCAAAACCTGAAAGCATAGGATTGGATGCGATATAAAGAACGCCGCCTATGGAAGTGAGATTTTCCAGTCCTGCAAAATCGGTCAACAAAGTATTATTATCGACCCACAAATCGCCTTCGATAGAGGTGATTTGGTTGAGTCCGTTGAGGTTGGAAATATCGGTAGAGTTGATGATATTTACATCACCTGCTATCACTGTACAGTTGGGGTTATTTATAGCAAAATTATCTATTTGTGCTTGTGAATTAAAGATAATTAAATCGTCAGAGCAGGAAGGTGATGAATTGCATGAAGCAGTAACTTCTTCCGGGTTATTACACCCCGATGCATTATCTGAAATGGAAATGGTTCCCTCATTTTGTATGTAATTGCAGATGGTTGTCGAGTTACAAAGGGAAAGGTTAGTATTATATCTTATAAGTATATTTGTTATGCCGAAGGTATCAAGTTCTAATCCGCTTATATCATTGAGTACATCATTATAACTAATATCCAAATGACCATTTATACTCGTCAAGTTGTTTAGTCCATCCAAATTGGTGAGTGATGTATTACTGCCAATCCATAAATATTCCCCAAGCGATGTGATTTGGTTAAGTCCATCCAAATTAATCATTGAAGAATTATCAATAAGCCCCAAACCTCCTCCGATAGATGTGAGTTGGTTTAGCCCATCGAAGTTGGAGAGTGCGGGGTTAGAAGAAATATGTAAATCTTCTCCGACAGAGGTGATTTGACTTAGTCCATCGAGATTATTGA
This sequence comes from uncultured Saprospiraceae bacterium, assembly GCA_937967535.1. GTDB lineage: Bacteria > Bacteroidota > Bacteroidia > Chitinophagales > Saprospiraceae > JAHDEO01. The sequence goes on along the minus strand of CALCMV010000041.1, from coordinate 8,598 downwards.
GTGCGGAATTTGACGTAATGTGTAAGCCCCCTCCAATAGATGTGATTTGATTTAGCCCATCAAGTACAATAAGCGAGGAATTACCGGTAATACGCAAATCATTATTGATAATTGTTAAGTTGCTTAGTCCATTGAGGTTGCTAAGAGCATCATTGTTTTTAAGCTCCACACTTTCCCCGATGTCAGTAATATTCCCCAATTCATTCAAATCCAATAAATTATCATTATTTTCAATCACCAAACGTCCTCCTATAGTAGTAATATTCTCCAAGCCTATCAAAGTTGTTAGGTTATTATTGCTGAATGAACTTCCAATTATCAAACTTCCTCCAACATTATTAATACCCTCCAATCCGGTCAAGGTTGTCAAGCTATCATTACTATAAATCACCAAGTTTTCTCCAATATCAGTAACATTTCCCAATTCTGTCAAAGCCATCAAATAGCGGTTACTGTTAATACTCAAGTTTCCCCCGACAGCAGTAATATTCTCCAAACCGATTAGAGTGGTCAGGTTTGCATTACTCCTAATCTTCAAATCTTGCCCAACAGAAGTGATATTTTCCAATCCGGTGAAATCCGTCAAGCCGAAATTACGTTCAATTTGCAAGTTTCCATCAATAGTAGAAATATTCTCCAAGCCTGTTAAAGCCGCCAAACTTTCATTGCCCTCTACCCACAAATTTCCACCAATGGTCGTCAGATTATTCAAACTGTTTAAAGTCGTTAAGTCATCATTATCATCCATCCAAAAATCCCCCCCAATGGCAGTAAGATTCTCCAAACCGGATAAAGTCGTCAGGCTATTATTTCTTACAATCTCCAAATCTCCACCAATGCTCGTGAGATTGCCCAAACCGGTCAAAGCTGTGATAGGATTACGATAAATTTTCAAATTTCCACCAACAGTAGTAATGTTGTCCAAGCCGGACAAAGTCGTCAAGTCAAAATTCAGTTCAATCTCCAAATTTCCACCAACACTAGTAAGTTGACTAAGTCCGGCTAATGAGGTAATTAACGTGTTGCCATCAATCAAAACACCTCCGGGTATTTCCGTGCATCCCGGATAATTCGCCGCAAAGTTATTTATCTGTTGTTGCGAGGTAAATGAAATATCGCCTGTGGGGCATTGTGCTTGCATCATTACACAATAGGCGAGCATAATAAAAATAGATAATATCCATTTTTTCATAATTCAAATTTTACAAATGAAGAAAGTGTGTGGTTGCAAATTGAATTAAAGGTACAGTTATTTAAAAGATAAAAAAAGTAACAATTTGGGGTGTTTTTACAAATCGAAAATTCCATTCAATAACATATTGACTATCATATTTTTAAACAATCAATAAATCAATAATCTAAATGAATTATGAATCGCGGTACAGATTTATAAGCATCTTAAATGAAGACTCGCCTTGCATTTTTGAGAAATGCAAGGCGAGTGCTACGCAGTATTTTGTAGAGCAAATTCTCAAATCAATGTGTTCGCCAAATTAAAAATTACAAATCGAAAGCAAATAATTTATTTATTTTTATTTTTGTAAATAATTAAATTTTAAATTAATACAATTTAAAAATAACTAAACATGATGCATATCCGATAGCTATTGGGATGAATTTAGTTCAGAATGATGGTTCTTTTTTAGGTTTTTGAGGAGAAATATTTTTATGCGATTGCCATAAAATCAAAAATCACTTAGTCAAAAATCAAAAATCATTCGTGCATTTTTGTACATTTGATAAATGAGAATTTATTTTTCCATAATATTAATCATCACATTCATGGTGGTGCAAGGCATCGCCCAACCTTATGGTATTGGTATTACGGGGAATAGAAAAGTTGTTACGATTCCCTTTGAAAAACACAACAATCTCATTGTTGTTCCAATTTGGTTTAATGAAGGAGAAGTGCTGAATTTTCTGGTGGATACAGGCGCACGATATACGATTTTGACACGCCGACAATACATTCCTGTCAGCCGCATTACGATGGATAAACAGGTCAAGCTCTTAGGTTCGGATATGAGCATTGAGATGATTGCCTACCTTGTACCGCAGATTTCGATGCGGATTTCCAATATAAATTTTAAAAATCAAATTATTCTCGTACTAAAAGAAGATTACCTGCATTTAGAAAATCTAATTGGTACGCCTATACATGGTATCATCGGCTCGGATTTGTTCAAACGATTTATCGTGAAGATAGATTATAGAAATAATTTGCTCACGATTTATGAAAGGAGTGCTTTCAGGCTACCATCGGATTTTCGGGAATTGGATATGGAAGTAGACGAGTACAAACCTTATGTATACGCCCCTACGCGCATCGGCGAAGATACGATTAGTCCCAAACTGCTTATTGATACAGGCGCGAGTATATCTTTATTGCTGCATCCCGATGCCAGTGAGGAGATTATTTTGCCGGAAAATGCAGTCACAGGCAGCCTCGCATTTGGCTTGGGTGGCGAAGTAGAAGGCTTGATAGGGCGCGTCGAACAAATCCAACTCCCTCCCTTTGAATTTCGGAATCTGGTGACGCATTTTCAAGACATGAGCAATGCCGTTGACAGCACCTATCTTGATGATAGAGAGGGCATTATAGGTGGCGATATTCTAAACCGTTTTACCGTTATTTTTGATTATTTTCAACAAAAAATATATCTCAAACCCAATTGGCGATACAATCGAGCCTTTGGCTACGACCGTAGCGGAGTCTCTTTTTTGGCTTCGGGAAGTACACTGAAAGATTTTATTGTACGGCGAGTGCTAGCCAACTCACCTGCGGAAGAAGCGGATATACAAGTAGAAGACAGATTAATTCGTATCAATGGTTTGGGACACAAAAATCTGACCCTTCAACAAATCACCCGCATCCTGCAAGGCAAACCTAATAAACGAATCCGAATGGTATTATTGAGAAAGGGAGAAAAAATCAAAGTAGAATTTCGATTGAGGGATTTGGTTTAAAATGAGTGAATTTTGAATGAGTGAATGAGTGAGTGAATATTTCTAAGGTATAATTCGTTCTATTTTTTTACAAAAAAAATAAACACATAAAAATATTCACTCATTCAAAATTCACTCATTCACTCATTAATATTTACTTAAAACCTAGGACATTCCACACTCTCTCTACGCGAACGCGGCGGATGCGTATAGATAAGCGACAACTCAAATGCACCGCGATTATTGGTAGCTCTACTGAGAGAAGATGAATTGAGGTCGTAGTTGACCATCATGACAAGACGTTGATACTCAAGCCCTGCCGAGATAGCGAGGGCATCTGAAGCCAAGCCATTGATACCGCCTACAATGCGCTGCATGAAACCCGCCCGTAGCGCGACTTCATCCCAATATTGCGTTTGGGCATAGCGGAGACTTGCGCCGAGGGCAATTTGATTAGACGGTCCTTGTGTCATGTACAAAACGGAAGGCAAAACGCTAATATCGTCATTAAGTGGAATTTCGCCACCTGCCTGAAAAGAAAACCGCGTATGTAGCGGTTGGGAAGTATCATCAAAGAAATGAACACTCGGCTGATTGAGGTGAAAGCCCGAACCACCGACCCAAATACTAAATCTATCGTCAAACACACCGTACCACATCACCCCTGCATTAAAATCGGTATAGGTGCGGCTATTAGTATTAAAATTTTCGCCTGTTGAGGCACCGGCATCAAATCCGCCATTTATAAATTGTTCGCTGAATTGAAGACCATCGTAATTAATGCCACGCTGCCCGAAGCCAAACTGACCGCTTGCAATGAGATATTGTGTCGGTCCGCCGCGATAGTTGCCGGAAAGGATTTTCATATATCCACCGGTAAAATTGTAGAGGTTTTGACCGTATTGAGCCGTACCTGCTTGGTCGCTCAACACATTGAAACCCAAAGAAATATAATCCGCCTCAAAAACAGGCAAACGCGCATCAAAACTCGCGTGCAGCGTCTTAAAAGCATCATTGCCGAGAATGGCAAACCACTGATTTCGATATTGTACCGAAGCACGGAATTGACCATTGTATACGCTGCCCATCGCAGGGTTGGCATACAAAGGCGCGTATTGCCATAGCGACAAATGCGGGTCTTGCGCTTGCACTTTTGTAGAAATGACAAAGAAAAAAAGTATCAGGGGGTAAAGGCAATTTTTAATATTCATAACTCATTTGCGAGTTTACGAGTTTACGAGTTGCGAGTTGATTGAATACGCATAAAAAAGAATAGAGCATTTGATAACTCGAAATTTGCGACTCGGATTATTATTTAGATTGACTCTTTGATAATTTTTGCAAAACGAAATAAAACATGAATTTGGCGGATAACACAGATTTTTTTCAGAATAATTTTAATATTACATAATTTATTTTAAATAAATTTTATAACTATTTGAAATTTAAAAGAAAACACAAGTAATTTATTTTTTATTTTAATTAAAAACAAAAAAATATGTATTATCTGTTATCCGTAAAATCTGCGTTTTATCGCGCTAATTTGGAATTTGCAAAAATTGTCAAAGAACCGGATAATTTTGTCCAACTAAGTGGTTGGACTGAACTAAGCGACACTTTTATTTTTCATAATTCATTGAAAATGAATTATTTATTTAAACTTAAACTTACTCTTAAACTTGTACTTCCACTTACTTAATTGTTGATTCGTCTATTAATGACACAATATAAGGGGATTTACCATTATTTTTTGTATTAAAATTGACTAATAACTATGAAACGTGTCTCAATGCTGATTGTTGCGAGTTTATTGATTTGGATAATATTGAGTTATGTGGGGGCGCGATACGCGAGCCATCCAAAATTGGTGGATTTGCCCGAACCCAATCATTTTTTCGATTTTCCTGTCGAAGAAATGACTTTGCAAACTACGGATAATGTACGGATTGCAGCTTGGTACATCAAAGGCGATTCCACAAAGGCGGTGGTGCTGACCAATGGCATCAGAGGGAATCGCAGGGGCTTGGTCGAGCGAGCAAAATTGTATGCAAAAGCAGGTTTTGGAGTCTTGCTAATTGATTTGCGCGGAACAGGGGAAAGCGAAGCACAGCCAATTTCTTACGGTTGGTACGAGCGACACGATATACACGCAGCCAGCGATTTTTTACGAAAAAAAGGCTACACACAGATAGGCGCACATGGGCTTTCTTTGGGTGCGGCGGCTACGGTCTATGGCTTGCAAGAGCAGCCGGATTATGCTTTTATCATCTTAGAATCTTGCTACGGAAGTATGCGCGATGCTTTGAATAACCGATTGGAAATGAAGCATATACCAAGATTCACGACGTTTTTTATGCGAAAATTCAGCGAGTGGCATTTGGGGCTTAGGATGGAACAACTTCGCCCGACAAACTACATCAAATCAGCACAAATGCCCGTCCTGATTATGGCAGGAGATAGCGAACTACGGGTCAAAAAAAAGGAAACCGAAGCCCTATACGCCAATTGTGGCAGTTCCAATAAATCGCTTCATTATATCAAAGGCGCAAAGCATGTAGATTTGCTCAATCATTCGCCGGAAGCCTACCTTGAAATTGTAGGTTTTTTAATGCGATAATGTTCCTAATGCTACAATGTTCTTAATGTTACAATGCGATAATGCTACAATGCTACAATGTTTTCACTCATTCATTCACACGTTCACACATTCACACATTCACTCATTCACACATTCACTCATTCACTACCTATCGCCATTATTGCTTTTAAAAAATGTACAAATAAGGGGTGCGGATTTTCGACAGTACTTTTCAATTCGGGATGAAATTGGACACCGACAAACCAAGGATGGTCTTTGAGTTCGATAATTTCGACTAAGCCGGTTTTGGGATTGATGCCCGTAGCGACTAAGCCCTCTGCACTGAATTGTTTTTTGTAATGGTCGTTAAATTCGTAGCGGTGGCGGTGGCGTTCATAGATGGTCTTAGACCCGTAGGCTTGCTGTGCGTGAGAGTCGGGTTCGAGTTCACATTCGTAAGCACCAAGTCGCATAGTACCACCTATTTGAGTGATATTTTTTTGCTCTTCCATCATATTGATAACGGGATAGGGCGTGAGGGAATCCACTTCGATAGAAGCGGCATCGTCGAGTTGGAGAACATTTCGGGCAAATTCGACGACTGCACATTGCATGCCCAAGCAGATACCAAAGAAAGGAATTTTTTGTTCGCGTACATAACGTATGGCAATGATTTTGCCTTCAATTCCGCGCTCGCCAAAGCCGGGTGCAATGAGTACACCATCCATATTTTTCAATAATTCTCTTACATTTTCATGGGTAATCTGTTCGGAATGAATGGCTTCTACATTTACTTTACACTCATTGACCGCACCTGCATGTACGAATGATTCGTGGATGGATTTGTAAGCATCGGGCAATTCATTGTATTTACCAACTAAGGCAATGCTGACCTCTCGCAAGGGGTTTTTGAGTTTGCCGAGAAAGGTTTTCCATTCTGTGAGGTCGGGTTCTTGTTTGCTGTCGAGTTGAAATTTTTTGAGTACCGTGATGTCGAGTTTTTCTTTGAGCATCAGTAGCGGCACATCATAAATAGTGTCGGCATCCATCGCTTCGATGACCGATTCCAAATCCACATTACAAAACAGTGCGAGTTTTTTGCGAATGGATAATCGAAGCGGGTGTTCGGTACGGCAAACGAGAATATCGGGCTGCACGCCATAGCTCAAAAGCGTCTTGACAGAGTGCTGTGTCGGTTTGGTTTTCAGTTCTTTAGCGGCATTGAGATAGGGAATAAAAGTCAGGTGAATGACCATACAATTCGTTGCGCCAAGTTCCCAACGCATCTGCCGCATGGCTTCGACATAAGGCAGCGATTCGATGTCGCCTACTGTACCGCCGATTTCGGAAATGATGATTTCGTAGTCCTTCGTTTTGCCAAGCAAACAAAATCGCCGCTTGATTTCGTCTGTAACATGTGGGACGATTTGTACGGTTTTGCCCAAATAATCACCTGCACGTTCTTTATTGATGACGGTTTGGTAAATGCGCCCTGTGGTGACGTTGTTGGCTTGCGAAGTAGGTACGTTGAGAAAACGCTCATAATGCCCCAAGTCGAGGTCGGTTTCCGCCCCGTCATCGGTCACATAACATTCGCCATGTTCATAGGGATTGAGTGTGCCGGGATCGACATTAATATAAGGGTCAAATTTTTGAATCGTTACGGAAAAGCCACGCGCCTGAAGCAATTTGGCAAGTGAGGCAGAGATAATTCCCTTGCCCAATGAAGAACTTACGCCGCCCGTAACAAATATGTATTTTGTCATTAATTTCGTGATTGGTGATTGCTCATTGGTGATTCGTTTTTTCGCTGCGCGAAATGTCAAAATTCACCAATTCACAAAACCTTGTTACGGGATGTAAAAGTACGAAGAAAATTTGAGTAGCGAGTAGCAAGTAGCGAGTTTTCGAGTAACGAATTTAAGTAGCGAGTAACGAGTAAAAAAAGAAACAACACATTACTCGCTACTCGCTACTCGTAACTCGCTACTCCCTACTATTTCGGTGGCGAAGTATACCGCAAATAAGGTTTTACCGTTCGATGTCCTTGCGGAAAAAGTTCCGGTATTTGCTCGTCACTCACAGATGGGGAGATGATACAATCTTGTCCTTGTTCCCAATTGGCGGGTGTGGCAAGTTTGTGGTTTGCAGTGAGTTGGAGGGAGTCAATGACGCGGAGAATTTCGTGAAAATTGCGCCCCGTAGATGGCGGATAGGTCAGTGTAAGTTTGACCGATTTGTCGGGGGCAATGATGAAAACACAACGCACCGTATGCTTGCTGTCGGCTTCGGGATGTAGCATACCGTACAGGTTGGCAACTTTGCGGTCGTGGTCGGCGATTATCGGAAAATTGACCGTTGTTTGTTGTGTTTCGTTGATGTCTTTTATCCATTCGTGGTGGTCGCCAATCGGGTCTACACTGACTGCGAGTACCTTAGTGCCGCGTGCCGCAAATTCGGCTTTTAGCTTTGCTACTGTGCCGAGTTCGGTGGTACATACGGGTGTAAAATCGGCAGGATGCGAAAATAAAACACCCCAACTATCACCAAGCCATTGATGAAAGTCAATCTTACCTTCGGTTGTTTCTGTACTAAAGTTGGGGGCTTTTTCTCCTAATTTGATTGCCATAGTGCGTAATTAAGTTTAAGGTGAAGAATAAGTTTAAGTTTAAGTTGGACTGCGGTTTCGAGTTATGTTTTTGTTTTGTGAAAACTCGTAATCCGCAATTCGCAAGATAAATTATTTTATCAATAAAAAAATAATATTAGTCAAACACATTGAATATGGATTTTGTTGAGATTTAACCGTCTGCCGTCAAGTAAAACGTTCGTCAGCGAAGCGTCCGTCTGCTGTCCACCGTCTATTGTTCATCGTCCAAAGCAGCTTCATTTATATGTTCAGGATTGAGTAGTAGGAAAGTATTAGTGGGAGCCATGCGAAAATATTTGCCAAGCGGTACTTTATCGGCATCAATTTCATTTTCTGAATAGCTGTCCAGCATCTTTTTCAAATCTGCCCGCCAGATATTGCGTTGGGTGTCCATAGTAGTCATCACTGTTTGTGTGCCGGGTTT
>CALCMV010000040.1 GCA_937967535.1 uncultured Saprospiraceae bacterium | reverse complement strand
AGCAATGATTTTTAAGTAATTGAATATTAAGTTAAAACTACACTTGACAGCTAAAGCAGTCATTACAGTTCGCTCAATCTATATTTATTAAATCAAAGAAGCATTTTGATATTATAAATCCACTTATGTGTGTCACACTCAAATAATTTACATGAAAATTATATTATTTTAATGAAAAAGGCAGAGAGACAGTATTTTTTTCAATTATATAATAAATTGAAAATAAGTAACGTGTAAATTTGTTTTTATTTAAATTAAAAAATAAATTTATTGTTGTTTATTCAATATGATTTACACGAAATGTGAACTTAAACTTAAACTTAAACTTAAACTTAATCACTTAGGCACACGCGACGAGATACCGTTATTATCAAACCAAAGTGATTTATCTGCCCCGTTGACATCGCCATTGAGGTCGAAGTCGGCATCGAGGTAATTATCGAAGACACCGTTGTCTTCTGCCCAAATGGATTTATCTTGTCCGTTGATGTCGTAACTCACTTGGTCGGCTATTTGGTCGCCATCTGCACCATACATGCACCATTCGCCTGTGGGGAGTTGTTTTTGTCCAAAACTCGTAATGTCCCGGAAGCTATCGCTTGCACGAAAATCGTAGGTCAGTGTGCCATTGGTGACAGGAATAGCCTGCGGCGACATGACACCGATGTGATTGCGGTGTTCAATTATAATATAGACTGCATTTACACCCATTCCTATATTCAATGCACATCTGTCGGGGAAGGTGATTGTACCGTCTTTTTGCAATAGGGCAGCAGCTTTGGCAATTTCCGTATTAGCTTCGATGTCTGTACGGAAAGAGACTAAGACCCAATCTACCTCGTCGCCTTGGTAGTCGGCATTTGTCCAATTTGCCCCTTCTGTACCTGCGTAATTCCAGGGCGCACGATTGTAGGGTTGACCTGCGGGTGTGGGCGTGGCAAGCGCACTGGTAGGCGTTTGTCCGGGCAATAAACCTCTGGTAGTATTCAGTGTTGTACGCATTTGCGATACGGTTGGTACAAAAGGACCTTCCATCCAAACTACAAGTTCTACATCTACACAATCGGGTTCTACGATAATGACCACATCGGCAGTACTACAGGCGTTTGGAGTACCACTGTCGCAGACTTCATAAGTAAAGGTTTCTGTGCCGACAAAATCCGCATTTGGTGTATAATCAATATTACCATTCGGGGCAATGATTAATGTACCATTGAGTGGTGCTGCTATTGGTGTTGTTACTGCTGTGAGGTTGTGATTTTCGATGTCGCTATCGTTAAGTATGATATTTTCTTGCAATGTACTATTGGCAAACATGAAGAGGCTGTCTGCTTCCGCAATAGGTGCATCATTGATGTCATTGACATTGATGATTATCATCGCCGTATCACACATCATCGGATTTCCACTATCACAAACTTCGTATTCGGCGATGTCTACACCACTAAAGTTTGGATTTGGAGTATAAGAGAAAAAGCCATCACTTACTAAAAATGCCGAACCATTGGCAGGTGGCGTTACAAAAGTAATATGTACTATAAGATTTTCTCCGTCAGGTTCTGTGTCATTTTGAATGATATTGCCGGTAACAGGTGCTTCTTCGTCTGTTGTCAATATATCATTAATTGCAATAGGTGCATCAGGAATCGGCACAATGTTGATTGTGACTGTTGCTGTTTCGCATAGTGCAGGATTTCCATTGTCACATGCCTCATATTCAAAGGTATCAGTACCGTTGAAATCAGGGTCGGGGGTGTAGGTGTAGGTGCCATCCGAATTGAGTACTAATGTACCATTTGCAGGAGGCACAAGGGGCGTAGTATTATAGGTCAATGCGCCTTCCAAATCACTGTCATTGAGCGATACATTTCCATTTACACTCGAATCTTCTGCAAGGCTCTGTGTATCGTTGATGATATTTGGAGCATCATTGATGGCATTGACCGCTATGCTTACTGTTGCCGTTTCGCATAAAACAGGTGTACCGCTATCACATACCTGATATTCAAAACTATCTGTTCCACTAAAATTCGGATTGGGCGTATAGGTATAGGTGCCGTTTGGATTCAATAAAGCATTACCATTTGCAGCTTGAGTGCTAATAGTAAAAGTGAGTGTAGCATCTTCTACATCACTATCATTGGATTCTACATTGCCACTAACAGTTGTATCTTCATTGGTCGTATTGCTATCATTTGTGGCAGTGGGTGGGTCATTGACAGCCATGATTTCTATTTCGACCAAAGAAGGAATACAAGTAGGTGTATTGACTTGCGAAATAACAATGGAATCTACCGTTTCGTAATCAATAAACAATTTGGGAGCTAGACTTGCCCCGCCGTTGTAGCTTTCGGCAGTACGTGTACCTGTGCCTTCCAAAATGAAGGTCATAGCATTGCCCACCGACCAATCTCCTCTATCAATCAGTTCTTGAATAATACTGCTAATATCTGCGCTTTGATAAGAATTACCTATCGTCCAGGGGAGGGGAGTCCATGCTACATTTGCGCTTGTTTGTGTTTTTGAAGTAATGCTATATGCTGTACTTGTGAGTGCAGAAGCATTGCCTGTATCTTCTGCGGAAATGCTAATATTGGTAGTGCCGGATTGTGCTTCGTCTGCTACAAATTGCAGGTAGGCTTGGGTGATGACTGCATCCGAAGGCACAGCAATATTGGGAATACGAATACCTACTGCGGCAAAGACTTCAGGACTATCTACCAACAAATCAAGGTCGCCACTATTGGTATTAATGATACCGCCAATGGCATTTTCCTCAACATCATCGAAGCCGGAAGTCACTTGCCCGGAGTAATTTTTTATGGAAGAATATACAGTGGTATCGGGTGTGGCGATATTATCACATGTTTCATATATAAAATTATCAGTACCATAAAAATTCGGGTCAGGAACATAATTAAATGTACCATCAGAATTGAAGGTAAGCGCACCATTGGCAGTGCCGGATACAATGCTGCTGACAGTACCGGCTCCGGCATTGGATGCCGCATCATTGAGTGCTACATCTTCGGCTGTGATGTAAGTATCAGAAACAGTACAATCAATGGTTACAGAAAAAGTTTTTACACTGATACATTCAAAATAATTATTGGCAAGCTGAACGGTATAAGTACCGGGATTTGACCACATTACGGAAATAGAATTCCCTGTACCGCTTGAGGGACTTGCTCCCTGAACAAACCAAGTATAATCTATATCAGGATAGATATTATCTAGGGTAAATGTTGCCGGAATATTCGGACAAACTAAAGACGGCGGTACTATATCACTTTCCAGACAAGGTATATTGATGCGTCCGGGCGTACCAAAGGCAGAATTGATAGCGGAGGAAGATTCCCATGAATCGGGCAAATTATTATCCAAGCCATTATAAGGATTGATTAGTGAGAGGCTGGGTCCTAAGCCGTCGGGTTCGGTGGGCCAAGGGGCTTTATCATCGAACACCACATAATCGGACAGGCATTTATTATTATCAAACAGAGAAATACGCTCTCCTTTTTTACTTAGATTAAATGCAAAATCACCAATATAATTGCCCACTTGCGGAAATATGCTCGCAAACATTACCGTATTTTCCACCAATACTAAATATTCATCAGGCTGAATGATAGTACCCGCAGGAATGATAAATTGATTGCTATTATCGTAAAATTCCCAATTGGAAATATTGACTGCGGTGTTGTTGGGATTGTACAATTCCACCCAGTCGCCGGGGTCGGTAACGCCATTATTTGAATTATAATTTATTTCATTAATCACAATCGGCGTGCTAGGCGAGTCGCACAATCTGCTATTGTCGTTACCCGGCGTACCTGCACAGTTTTGGTCAGAACGAAACCAATTCAAAGGGTCGCTATTATCAAGCGAAGGGTCGCGCAATTCGAGGGAGGCACCTGCCCCATCGGGCATTTCGTCCCAGGGGTTCTGGTCGTTGAATTGGACAATATCCAAGACCTCATTATTATAATCCACCAAAATAAGTGTCTCGCCGTCATTGCTGAGTTCGCCTTTATATTGGTCGTAAGGTTGGAAGCCAAATTCTTGCTGAAATATCAAAGCATTTTCTGCCAATACAATAATTTGTCCGGGAGCAATAGTCACATTCCATGGAAAAGTATAAGTAATGCCCGAAGAGAATCGGCAATCGGTCATATTGAGTGTGGTATTGCCTGTATTTTTAATTTCGAGATATTCGGTTTCGTTCCAATCTATAGAACGACAAATGCTATCTGCATGATAATGTATTTCATTGATAACAAGACCGGAACGGTCTTGTGCTACATAAAAACGACGCGGACACATGGCAGACCAATTGGAAGAATTGATACGCACACGCGCACGAATTTCTGTTGGTCCGTTAATCGTGATTGTTCCGGCATAGAGTTGGGCGGAGTTGGAAATACTACCGCCTTCCAGACGCGGGTCTGTGCCGTCTGTGGTATAGTAAATCGTTCCGTTACCATTCGGATTGGAGAGCGTCAGTTGGTAGCCTGAGTTGACTTCTCCGCCAAACTGACTGAATTGTACACTTTGAGTGCTTGGATAACGCCCGGCATTTTGATAAAAACCAACTAAATTATTGGTACGATTCGGAAAATAATTATTTCTGACATCTTGGCGTTCTTTTATCCATTCGTCATTGACATCCCAATTCGATTTTGATATATGGCTCTCAAACCCAAATGGTTTATTGCCCCATCGTGCCGACTCCGCTATCAGGGGCAATTGCACTTGATTGGCACGCTCCATATACATCTCATCCAAAACGGCAGGAGTGAGTACACCATCATTAAAACAATGGCACTCCAATCTATCTCCCTGCATGATTTTAAATTCCTCATCATTATTGACTCCGTTGGGAATAGGTCCGGTTTGTGCCAAGCTATTAAAATTGACCAATGCACCATAAGTGGAGGCAAATACTCCCACATTTCCAAGCGTCAAATCAAAATCCCATACAACGAATTTGTAACCGCCATTGCCGGGTATAGGGTCGGCACCACCGAGGTTGTTGTGCAATGATGACCAGTCGAAATTTGCCCCATAATCGTTCAAAATTGTATAGTCTGCGGTTTGTTGTTTGTCAATATAATCCTCATTATAGCCTGCTGCGAGTAGTTGGTTATAAAAAATAGGTGATACGGGTTCGTTCCAGTATTCATCACTTTTGCGAACTTCGACTTGCTCTTTCATTTTTTCGGGAAAATAATAAGACTCAAACCATGCTTCATCCGGGCGTTCCATGAGGTGATATTGCCCCATATATTCACCATTGACATATACGTGTACATAGCGTCCGTGCGGTGCAGGATAGCCCATCTTCATTTGTATATCCCAAATAAAACGATTGCGAATGTACTGTGCCTGCGATTCGTCGCAATATTCGCAATTTAATCCGTCCTGACTTCCTGCTCTCAATAGGAGTTTATCAAATTCATTGACCGCCGGTATCGGATAATCATAACCATCATCATCAAATACCGGATATTTTAATTTTGAAGCACCATAAATGTTCTTAAATTCGAGGCGATAATGTTTCTTTAGATTCGTAGGGCTGCCTCCCCAAGTCTGTATACCACTATGAAGCTGAAACGCCGAAGTACCATCGGGGAAAAACATCTCTACCGAAGTCTCCACCTCCGTATCAATCAAATCATTGGAATTGACATCGGAAGAAACCAGCGAAATACTCGGAATTGCCAAAAGCGCATCGCGCATCTGCGGACCATAAGTAGCACTATTGGTGATATTGGTTTCCATATATGGTGCGGTAATAATATCATCCAAAAAGATATAACTATGCGTCACTACGGGCGATGCCCCTGCCGCCGTATATGCAATAGCACGAATGGAAGTGGTACTCGAAATATTAATCGGACCGCTGTAGATTGTTCCGTGTGATGTGCTTGGTTTGGTATTATTTGTTGTATATCGAATCGTAGCCGAAGGGTCGTCGGCAAGCAACTCTACTACAAAGGGATTGTCATAAAACCCGCGTTCTGCACTAAATTCAATCTCTGCAAACTGCCCACTGACGATTACAGTTCCTAAAAGACACCACATAAGCATTGTGCAATGCTTTAAACGAGTAAGTATGCTTTTCATAATTTTTGTAAAAAATGTCATTAAAATCTTGAATGTGCGGTATTAGTTCATAGTTGCCGGTTCATGGTTCATGGTTTATAGTTTTAAGAACTTGCTGTCTGAATAAGGTATTTTATACGACATTCAGAATTAAAAACGGTATAAGAATAGTAAAAATAAGCAAGAAAAATTTTAAACATGCTCTTATACAAACTCTTGGTAATGAGCATTTACTTTTACTTATTTTATTATTATTGATATTCAAATTATTGTACTAAGACGGAATATTCATCAAAAAGGTTGACTATACCTTCAAACTGATATTTAAAATATTTGCTCCGAATCAGTGCATTTGTGGCAAAAATAAATGCCTAATGCTTTTTATTTGACAATCAAATATTTAGGTAGGCTTATTTTAATGAAAAACACCTAAAATAAAGTAATTTTATGATGCTTCAAAGTATTATTTTGTGACATAGCGAATTTAGGACTCCCGTACCAATAAGGACGTATTTTCTTTGCTTGGTTACATCGGTATAAGCTAAAATTATTATTGATAGTTGATAAAATAAGTATTTAAAAACTCCTGATTATTAATTTTTTAACTGCAAATAGAACTATATATATAATTTATTATTGCTGTGAGTTACGAAAAATAAGTTGTAAGTCATAATAAATAAATTTTTTTTTCTTATTTTTTATTTAAATAGGCTTTGGGCATGTTGGAAATTAGTCTCGGCTCAGCCGAGAGGAAAATTCACTTTTAAATCATAAATAATTGCGTATCAGTTACTTTAATTACATTGAAATTAAAAAAATATTTAATTAATTTAACTTTATAATTGTTGAGTGTGACACACATAAGTGGATTTATAATATCAAAATGCTTCTTTGATTTAATAAATATAGATTGAGCGTACTGTAATGACTGCTTTAGCTGTCAAGTGTAGTTTAACTTAATATTCAATTACTTAAAAATCATTGCT
>CALCMV010000039.1 GCA_937967535.1 uncultured Saprospiraceae bacterium | reverse complement strand
AGTAGTCGTTGATGCAGACGGCAATGTAACAATGGACAATATGGATATTTACATTGACGAATCTGCCTTGACTGCCGAATGGGATTTGACCGCGAATCAAACGCTGACCGCACATCCCGACCCACTCTTGGTGACATTCTCCGACCAACTGTTGGATGTTTCGGAAGTACAAAACGCTTTAGTTTTATTGTATGATAATAATATGTTGGATGCGAGTCCTTTATCTATTAATGCGATTTCATTAACCGAATTTGAATTAACCGGATTATCCGCGATTGATGATACACCCGGTACCTATTCGGTTGGACTTGATTTGACATTACTCAATAAATATTCAAGTGGAATTTCGGGAAATGATGTGAGTTATGGTTCGTGGGAAATTGAAGCGGGCAATAACGCGATGCCTGTTGCAGACGCAGGTCAGGACACGCTCGTTGTCACAGGTACATACACCTTAGATGCGACCAATTCTTATGACCCGGATGGCGACCCACTCAATTATCAATGGTATCCTCCGGACGGTATTACATTGGATGATGCAACGAGTGCAACGCCGATTTTCGCCATTCCGAATACGAATCAGAACATGGAATTATCCTTCCTCCTTTCTGTGAATGACGGGGCAGAATTTAGTACTGATATTGTCAATATTCAAGTCAATGGACGTATAGATTTTGACATCAAAGTGCTACTCGAAGGCACCTATCTCGACAGTCAAAACGAGATGACGACCACCCTCAATACCGACCGCCGTTTATTGCCCGGACAAACGCCTGTCAGTTCACTGGCTACGCCTACACCCGCAGGTCAACCCTATGACCGCGCACCCTGGAATTATATGGGTACAGAAGGTGAAACATGGACGGATGCCGATTATTCGCCGGATGTAGTTGATTGGTTATTAGTTTCTTTTAGAACAGCTATTGAGAAAAATACTGAAATTGGCATGACGGCTGCCTTATTGCTCAAAGACGGTACAGTACAAATTCCTGAAGCCTTCTCTTTGCCGACGAATGTTAATTCTATGTATATTGTCATTGAGCATCGCAACCATGTTGGGGTGATGACACCGCAAGCGATTGGCATTGCAGACAATACATTAACTTACGATTTTACATTGGCAGAAAGCTATAACGGAAACAATACAGGGGCAGGTCAAAAACAATTGCCTTCCGGCAAGTGGGTAATGTTTGCGGGCGATGCTGACCAAACGGATTTACCAAGTTACGATATACTCGGTTCGGATAAAATCCCTTGGGAGGAAGATAATGGTTTGTTTGATTATTACACTTCGCCCGACTTTAATTTGAATGGTGATGTCAACGGAGAGGATAAGTCCTTTTGGTTTGAGAATAACGGTATATCATCAAGAGTGCCTAAATAAGTAACGAGCAAATTTTCGCCTAATCCGGTGAAATGATTTTTGAAAAATGCGTCTGTGAGTTTCATACTTGCAGGCGCATTTTTTATGAGAATGATTCATTTTACATTAAGAGCCTGTTTAAGAAAGGTTTTTCTATAAAATTCATTTTGAAATAGAAAGGCAAAATTTACTCGCCTTGCATTTTGGAAATCTATCAATACCCCACAAGTTATCGGGTAGTTTACTCGTCGGACATTTCCAAATGTCAGACGAGATTACATTTGTATTTCAGTCTAAAAATCAATTAATTACGAAATTATTTTTTTAATAATAATAAAAATATTTCACAAAATAATTTACACACAATAAGAAAATACGCATTAATTAATTTAAATTATTTTATAAATATTATTATTTAAATTTTATAATTAATTGATTTTTAATAAAATAGAAAAATGAGACAATTTGAGATGCACCCATATTGATAGGTTTTGAGTGTGACACACATAGGTTTTGTAAATGTCCACCGACTTACTATTGCTTTCCAAACTTTTATTTAAAAATAAGTGTCGGCATTTTATATCAAATAAATAATTATCAAATATCATTTCCATAAAATACCGAGATAAACCAAACTATCAACTACGAACTATTCACTATGAACTATTCACTATGAACCATGAACCACGAAAATACGATTGCCATAAAAGCAAGCCCATTCAGCCAAATAAAACATAATAAAATTCCGTACCTTTGCAGTCATTTTTAACGTAACACAGACATTCCTGTCTGTGCCTCGTGTAATACAGACAGGAATGTCTGTGCTACGTGTAACTCGAAACTCGCATGTCACAAGCAATATTCGATAAAGCAAAAGAAATACTGGCAGAGATTCAATCGGCTGTCCCTGCCACTAAAGAAGATTTGGAGCAATACCGTATCAAATTCATTGGTACAAAAGGTTCGGTCAAGGGCTTAATGGGCGAAATTCGTAATGTGGACAATGAACGCAAACGCGAATACGGTCAACTCGTCAATAGCATCAAACAAGCTGCCGAAACCAAACACACCGAATTACTACAACAATTTGAAGCACAAGCAGATGCCACTGTCGAACAAATTGATATGACCGCGCCGGGAGAACCTTTGGAATTGGGGGCAAGACACCCCGTTTCGATAGTTATGAATCGGATTGTTGAGATATTCCAACGCATCGGATTCGTAGTGGCAGAGGAGCGCGAGATAGAGGACGATTGGCACAATTTTACCGCCATGAATACCCCTGAAGACCACCCCGCACGCGACATGCAAGACACCTTTTACCTCATGAACGACCCTGCACGCCTACTACGCACACATACCTCATCCGTACAGGCGCGTGTGATGAAAAACCAGCAACCGCCCATCCGCATCATCGCACCCGGACGGGTGTATCGCAACGAGACGATTTCGGCACGTTCGCACTGCCAATTTCACCAAGTCGAGGGCTTATATATTGATGAAAATGTGTCTTTTGCGGATATGAAACAGACCTTATATTATTACGCCAGAGAAATGTACGGCGATACCAGAATCCGCCTTCGCCCTTCCTATTTCCCTTTTACCGAACCGAGCGCAGAAATGGATGTTTACTGGGGATTAAAAGACGAAGTAGATTACCGCATCACGAAAGGAACGGGTTGGTTGGAGATATTGGGCTGCGGTATGGTAGACCCGCAGGTATTGGCAAATTGTGGTATTGACCCCGAAAAATATACAGGCTTTGCATGGGGAATGGGTATTGAGCGACAAGCCATGTTGCAATACCGTATCAGTGATATTCGCTATTTATTTGAAAATGATGTGCGCTTTTTAAGCCAATTTAAATCGGCCTTGTGATTCGTATAGAAATGGCGACAAACCTCTCTACATGAACGCCTATTAAACGCATTAAAAGAAGAAAATAAGGGAAGTCAAAATAAATAGTCTACCCAAAATGCGATGTTATTTTTTGTTCAATCAAGGCGCGAAAATGTGAGTCCCGAAAGCATTTGGGATGACCATTTTTGCAACGCAGAGTGAGCGAAAAAGAACGAGTAGTTTGGGTAGATTATTTGTTGTGACTTCCCTTACATTCAACATAGCCTATAAACACATTCTTACGATTTGATGTTTTCTTCTACAATAAAGGACCCGTAAATCGTCATCCAGCCATAGTAGAGAATGGTGAGAATAGCAACTGCCGTCAGCCAACTATGTTTTTCAGGGTATAAATATAAAATAATTCCATTGGAAATGAAAAAGAGGACGGTGTTGAGAATATTCAGGGTTTTGAAATGCAGCGTACGACTCGGATAAACGTATTTGAGGGGAACAAAGTGCATCACGCAAAAGAAAAAAACAAGGGTGAGATTGAGCCATACATTTAAATCCAACACAAAAAACAGTGTATACACGACCATATTCCACATTACAGGGAAGCCTACGAAATACATATCATTAGAGACCATTCCCATTTTGCCGTAGTACATGGCAGAAACTAATAAAATTACAAATACGGCGGGCAATTTCCATGCTTCGGGCAATAAATCAGATTGGTAAAAAAAGAAGGCAGGAATAACGGCATAGGTCAGAAAATCAATCACATAATCAATCGCTTTTCCATCCCAACCGGGTAGTACTTCTTTGGCTTTTACGGCACGCGCCATTGCACCATCTACGCCATCTATAAATAAGGCGAGGATGAGCCACAGCATCGCATCGCGTTGCCAGTTGACAGGGGTTTCACTAATCGCCCGTATCGCCATAAATGCAGCGATTACTCCCGTAGAGGTGAATAAGTGAACGCCCATCGCGAGGGCTTTTTGTTTGAGTGTGTAAGTCACGAGTTGAGCGTTTGCGAGTTATGATTCATCTCCTCTATCGGTACTTGCATCCGGCTCGTCGGGGTCGGTAACATCGTCGGCGGTTTGCTCCATTTTGAGGATTTTATTTTTATCGAGCGAATCTTTGTGCATCTCGAAGTAATTGCGACGATTCTTTACAAGGTCTATCGCCAAAAATATCGCTGAACGAAATGAAGATGGGTCGGCTACATTTTGACCTGCAATGTCGTGTCCTGTTCCGTGGTCGGGCGAGGTGCGTATCACAGGCAAACCTGCCGTATAATTGACCCCAGCCCCAAAGGATAATGCCTTGAAGGGTACAAGCCCTTGGTCGTGATACATTGCCAGTATAGCATCAAATTGCTTGAATTTGCGGGAGCCAAAAAAGCCATCCGCAGAGTAAGGTCCGAAGGCAAAAATGCCGAGTTGTTCGGCAGTCTTGAGGGCGGGTTGTATGATTTCTTCTTCTTCTTTGCCGATAAGTCCGCCGTCGCCTGCATGAGGATTGAGGGCGAGTACGGCAATTCTCGGTTTGTCAATTCCAAAGTCTTTCTTGAGGGTATTGCTCATAATCATGAGTTTTTTGCAGATGATATCTTCATTGACCGACTCTGAT
This sequence comes from uncultured Saprospiraceae bacterium, assembly GCA_937967535.1. Taxonomy (GTDB): domain Bacteria; phylum Bacteroidota; class Bacteroidia; order Chitinophagales; family Saprospiraceae; genus JAHDEO01. The sequence continues at coordinate 14,490 of CALCMV010000039.1, read as the reverse complement.
ACGCGCGATAGGGGCAGGTGATTGGTTGCCAAGCCTATACGCAGGTCGTCATTGACCATAAACATGAGACTTTCTTCTGCCTTAAATTTGTCGGTAAAAAACTCGGTATGTCCGGGATATTTAAATCCCGCCATCTGCATCGCTTTTTTGTGGATAGGTGCAGTTACCAGAGCATCAATATAACCGGATTCCAATTCGTAGGCTGCTGCATGAAGTGATTTCATGGCGTAGCTGCCGCCTTCCTCATTGATGCGTCCGAGTTGGATATTGACACTATCTTGCCAGCAGTTGACCACATTGACCGTATCATCAAATACGCGCTCTGCCGAGCGAATATTTTTATATTGAAAAGATTCAGTCTGTACGATATTTCGGTGGTAAGCCATGACTTTCGACGAGCCGTACACTACAGGTGTACAAAGATTTGTAATACGCTCATCTTCAAGGGTTTTTAATATTACCTCAAGACCTATACCGTTCACATCACCAATCGTGATGCCTATTTTTATTTTTTCCATAGTAAACGGTCAACGGCAGACGGTCAATGGTGGACGAATGATTAGCGTCTACCATCCACGATTGACCGTCTGCCGTCTCAATAATTTTTAACGAAGTCGAACAATAATCTAACGCCTACACCTGTACCGTTTTTGCCTCTGTACGAATCGGGGATATGCAAAAAGGCTGCTCCCGCAATATCAAAATGCAGCCAGGGGTAATCTGTAAAATGGTGAAGGAAAAGTCCGGCGGTAATTGCTCCGGCATTGGGTCCGCCGATGTTTTTGATGTCGGCTACGTCAGATTTGAGTAGTTCATTATATTCTTCCCAAAGCGGAAATTCGACGAGACGCTCTTGTACGGCGAATCCGCTTTTTTCGATTTTATCTTTGATGGATTTGTCGGCAGTTCCCATGTACACGATGCCTTGCCCGCCAATGGCACGCGCCGCCGAACCGGTCAGCGTGGCAAAATCCATAACGAGTTCGGGTTCATATTTTTTGGCAAAATGCAGAGCATCTGCGAGAATCATGCGCCCTTCTGCATCGGTATTGAGTACCTCAACGGTAGCACCGCTGTGCATGGTGACGACATCGCCGGGTACATAGGCTTCATTGCCGGGGCGGTTGTCGGTAGCAGGGATGAGCGTGACAACGTGTATCGGCAATTTCGCTTTTGCAATGGCATACATGCCACAAGCTACGGCGGCTGCACCGCCCATGTCGGATTTCATAAAATCCATCGAATGAGAAGTAGATTTGAGACTCAAACCTCCCGTATCGAATACAACGCCTTTGCCGACCAGTATGAGTGGTTTATCATTTTTGGCATTGTCGGGCTTCCATTCGAGGATATTGAAAGTCGGTGGTCCGAAACTACCGCGATTGACTGCCAATAAGCCGCCCATTTTTAATGCCGTAATTTTCTTCTTATCAAAGACTTCGAGTGTAAATCCTGCGTCTTTGCTCATAGCGGCTATTTCCTCACTAAATTTTTGTGCTGTGAGGTAGGAAAGCGGTTCGTTAATCAAATCGCGAGCAATGGCAGTGGCTTCAAGTACGATGTTCAGTTGGTTGACTGCCTTTTCGTCTGCCTTGTGAACACTGATTTTTTGCAGTTTCTTTTTTCTTTTTTCGGCATCTTTGTAGTATTTCAGAAACTGATAGCTCCCCAAGACCAAGCCCTCGGCATATGCGAGTGCGAGCTTGCGCCCCGTTTCGTCAATAATCGTAAATTCTTCTAATTGATACCTGCGAATGGTCTCCAATGCCTCATGAGCATCTCGGCGAGTGTATTCGAGCGTCCGGTTATTATCGTCATGTTTTTTCAAAAACTGCACGATAACAGTACGTCCCGCTTGTGGCAGTGCGATGTGAGAAATCTCACGCTCTGCCGTTTGCTTCACATAAGCCGCTTCATGTTCGCTTAGATTGCCTTTTATCCAATCGTGATTGTCACGATTGGAAAGTATAATGATGTTATCCTGCTCTGAATAGTCATTTGTAGTAATAATGACGGGATTCATACGATACATATTTTTAGTATAATTCTGTTGCGGGATGAAAAATCTGTTTTCTACACCCGATGTAATTTACAAGTTCCAAACGCTCAATTCCAATTTCAATAAGAAATAACACAAAAAGATGTTATAGGAACTACATAAAGTTTAATTTTAAGAACAAGTTTAAGTTCTCCCGATAGCTATAACGGGACAAATTTAAGCCTTCTTAGGAGGAATAAACCAAGGTCGCAAATTTATCGACAACATGTTAGTTTCAAAAAATTACTAAGTGCCTATAAAATAATAAGTCTTAGAGTTGAAAATAAACTTAATACTCTAGGTCACTATTTCAGGTCAGTCAACGGTAAGCCGCAAAGATAGGGAAATTAAAGATAAGAGTGTGATTTTTATGATTTTAGTTAATATAATTCTGTCTTGGTATATAGCACGATAAGTAAAACCAAAGCACTTCTAAGCCAAGTTGAATATGTAGTCCCCAAAAATCAGCGCGGGGAGAGTTGTCAGACGAATGTTGTTTTATTGCACCGATATTTGATAATATCTTCGTTTTCAAAAAAGAATTCGTCTGACAAAATACCACATAAAAAACTTGGGGACTATATATTCAACTTGGGCTAAGTTGGCTTTGAAGTAGATTTACAGCATCATAAATATCAGATTTTTTGAGGATTTTATCTAATGCAAGTATCCAAATATTTTCTCTTAACTCACTATTTATTAATTTTTTATACAAGAAATAAAAACTAAATTAATTATTTTAAATAATTATTTTTTTCGGAAAACGAGGTTTTTAGTAGTTGTAATGAGTCAATTTTATGCGGAATATTGCAATATCAACTCACAATAACAAAACTTACAACATTCATCTTTTTTAATAAAAACAAAAAAATTGTAATTATGAACCTTACTGAGAAATTCATCAAACTTAAAGCAGACGGCAAGAAATGGACTGTCGTAACAAGCTACGATTATTGGAGTGCTAATATCCTGAATAATACCAATGTAGATGCTCTTTTAGTGGGCGATTGTGCCGCTATGGTGATGCATGGTCACAAAAATACGCTCTGTGCTGAACCCGAAATGTTGGCTACACACACCCGCGCAGTCGCAAAGGGCGCACCCGACAAATTTATCATCACCGCATTGCCTTTTATGGCGGGCAAAAAGAGCTTGAAAGAGGGGCTGGAAACCGTAGAGATGTTTATCAAAGCCGGCGCACATGCGGTGAAAATAGAAGGTGGTTTTACCAATGAGACATTCATCAAAACTATCGTGGGTATGGGTGTGCCTGTGATTGGTCATATCGGGCTGAAACCTACACATATACACATGTTGCGAGGCTTCAAAGTACAGGGTAAAAAGCAAGAAGATGCCAATATGATTTTGATGGAAGGTATGATGTTGGAGGAGATTGGTTGTACTTGCATTGTCGCAGAGGCAGTACCACCGAATGTCGGGCAACGTTTGTCTAAAAAATTGGCAATCCCTGTCATCGGAATCGGGGCAGGTCCGCATGTTGATGGACACGGTTTGGTGTTCCAAGATATGTTGGGCTTAACCACCGATTTCAAACCTAAATTTGTACGTCAATATATCAATGGCGCAGATTTAGTCACTAGCGGTGTCAATGATTTTGTCAGTGATGTCAATGACCTCAACTATCCTGCCCCTTCAGAAACCTACTTACCCAAAAAGAAGCCTATGCCCATCAAATTGGTGGCTGCATAGGCTCTAAATTCCAAGTACCAAATTCCGGATAACAAAACCCGATAACTAATCCTGCGCCTTGTTATTTGGTTTTTGGTGCTTTCTTTATAATTTATGCAATCAACGGACTCATTCCGTCCAACACTGCTTTTGCCTGCCGGATATGTCGCTGTTCATGGGCAAGCACAAAACGCAGACAATCTCCCAAGCGAAGTTTGAGTAATTTCGCGACTTCCACCGGAATTTTGATTTTATTCAGATTGACGGTGCTGCTTTTCGAGATAATGTCGCGCAATTGTTGTTGGTGCGTCAGAAAATCTTCCAACACACTAGAGGGCAATTCGCTGTGAACGGGGTCGAGTCGTTTGAGCGTTTTTTGTTTTTTTGTATTGTCAGGATGCACCGATTTTATAGAAAAATCGCCTAACCAAGCACTCTTAAATTCCTCCACAAATGCCAAATGACTGTTCTCCTGAATGGCTTTCTCCATTGCCGGATTGTAGTAACGACTGTAAATATTGAGATGCTCCAAACACTCGGCTGCGCTCCACTTTTCGGGCATAGGTTTCCAGTTGAGTTCGCGGGGGGAATAGGTGGCGAAGTCGGTTTCTACGGTTTGGATGATGTCTTTTAGGCTATCGTCGAGGTCCTTGAGTAATTGTGTGCTGTTGTAGGTCATGTCTTGTTATTTTTTTGCAAATTTATTATTCTGCAAGGTATAATTCGCTAAATCTGTATTGGAAATGGTAGATTTAGCGGATTATAAATTCGACTGAAAACGTAAAACGATTTTGTAAATCGTCTCGCGTATATGATGAACGATTTACAAAATCGTTTTACGTCACTCCACTTCAATCACTAAATCATCCTCCACCCTTTTCTCATACTTTCACAATAATATTCTGACGATGCAATAGATAAGCAAACAACCAAACAAACATCGTAAAAGACAAAGCAAACACAAAACTCGCTAATTTAGGAGAGAAAATCGCGCTAAAAACATCCGAATACAAGTAAGCATATAAATTGGTATTGCCCCATTTGATGACTTGCAAAAACAACTTCACAAAAACCATTGACAGGATATAACTAAACAAGGGGTTTTTGCCAAACACCCGAAAAATCCAAGCCCATTTTTCTATTTTTCGCTTATCCACAATTTCTATCAATACCAATAATAATGCACTCACAATTGCTGAAGTGTATAGCACATAAGAACTTGTCCACAAGGGTTTATTGATGGGTAAAATAAAATTCCATAATTTAGCAATCACAAAAAAACCTAGGGACAAATACAAAACGTGAAGGATTCTTTTATTTGTATTTTCTTGATATTCAAATAAATATTTACCAAACAAAAATCCGATTAATACCTGACTCATACCTGTGAGCGAACCCAACAAACCTTCCGGGTCAAAGGGCATTCCAAAACCACCATACACATGCTTTTCTCCTACAAGGCTATTATCAATATAGCGACCAATATTATCCTCCAATGAATAGGGAGCATCTCCGCCAAAAAAGTATAATATTCCCCAATGCAAGAACAAAAGCAGCAGCACCGATGCGATGAGCCAATTCCTTTTTTTCAACAATACAATCAGAATTCCCGCACCAAAAAACGAGAGCGCAATGCGCTGTAAGACCCCAAAAATTCTCAATTCAGAAATTGGTGTCAGATAAAACGGAAACCAATTCAACAACAGTCCGATGAGAAATATCAGCCCCGCTCGCGCACTAATTTTTCGTATCAATCTACCCGCATCTGCTGTGTCCAAATGTCGAAACGACTGCGACATAGACAAGCCCACTACGAATAAAAACGAAGGGAAAACAAGGTCGGTCAGCGTACAGCCGTGCCATTTGGCGTGCAAAAAAGGCGCGTACACATGCGACCACGAACCCGGCGTATTTACAATAATCATCAGGAAAATGGTCAGCCCTCGGAGTATATCAATAGAAAGTATTCGTTGTTGATTCATAATGAAACGATTACATTTCAAACAAATTGACTATGAATGAAAATGAAAATATCAATGAAAATGAAAATCTGGACTTTGGAAATTAGTATCTACATTCTTAACTCTTGCGCGTTTTTGGTAAAAGATGAGTAAATGAATAAATGAGTAAATTTGAAATGAAATAATGTCTTAATGAATCAATAAACTCAAACGTAAAAACATCTACTCATTTTATCATTTATTCATTTACTCATTTTTTACCAAAAAGCATAAATCAACTTTTTGAGTCGCTTTATTGCTTGATTTTATTATCTTGCTCTCCCATGTTTTTGTGTTGTTCCCCGCGCTTCGTGGTTCAATAGCATTTCCAATACACTAGCTTAAATCAGTCTACATGAGTACACCAAAATCATCAAATAATCAGCAATTTTATCGAATTGGCATTATAGCGATTATTATAATTTTAATATCCATTTTTCTATTTCGTTTTCTTACAAATGGGGTTACAGAAAACCCACAACGATTTGATGGAGAAATAAATAAAATTGCTGCATTGCCTGTCCCTGACGGCGAAGGCTTGGCGGTTTTCACAGGAAGTTCCAGTATTCGATTGTGGGAAGATATAAAAAAAGATTGTGCTAGCTACCCTTTGGTCAATACGGGTTTTGGCGGCTCGCATATGTCCGACCTGCTGTATTTTATAGACCAGACGGTTTTGAGATTTCAACCGGACAAAGTTTTTATCTATGAAGGAGATAATGACATCGCCGCCCAAAAATCACCCGATGCGATACTGAAAACCACCAAGCAAGTCGTCCGTAAAATACTGTCTTCAAAGCCGGATGCAACGATTCATTTTATCAGTGCCAAGCCCAGCCCCTCTCGTTGGGAATACAAGGAACAATACATTCAGTTCAACTCTTTACTAAAGAATTATTGCGCGGACAATCCCCAACTTTTTTATGTTGATGTTTGGGATAAAATGCTCAACGATAGTGGTCGCCCCGACCCCAATATTTTTATTTCTGATAGCCTTCACATGAATCGAAAGGGATATTTGTTGTGGAAGGATATTCTATGCGAAGATTTTTAGAACATGTTTAAATTTGGGTGTTATTAGCAAGTTCATCCAAATAATAAGAGCGTGTAAAATATTAGGGAAATTTCAATGTGTTTAAACATAATTCAAAATTAAAAACTGCCACAAAGACACGAAGTATAAATTGCTGATAAGCACGAAAATTCTTTGTGTCTTTGTGGCAAAATTAAAGATGTGCAGTGATAAACTTATCTTTTAACCAAATCTTACTGCTTCACAAATTTCTCTGTCATCGTCACATCACCTGCTACTAATTTTACAAAGTAAAATCCTGATGCCAACTCGCCCACATTCAAGCGAACTTGCGAGGCATCATAAGCTCCTTGTGTATGCTGTTGCAATATTTTGCCATTGATGTCAATGATAAATAATTGAGCATTAGTTGCTTCTTCCAAAGTGTAAACGATGGTCATTTCGTCTTTCACTATATTGGGCTGTATCTGCAAGTTGCTCGTCGGGATGCTTCCTTTTGAATACCACTCGTTATTGGGCTGAGTCAATTGAGCAAGACCACCGCTAACACAAAAATTGCTGCTTTCGGAATTGCCAAAGCCGCCGCCGCCCGAAGCGAGTACTGTACCATTGGCATCAGTCAGGGTGTAATTGCCACACAAACCCGGTGCTACAACCGTACCCAGTGTAGCCACTATCGAACCCGGTGCAATGACCGTACCCGGCGTAATAAATACTCCACTACTCGATGCGGTAGAACGGAAAGGACACATACCATTATTAATATCATCATAGAAGGTCAAATCATAACAACCATCAGGCAAACAAGCAATATTTGGCAAAGGCAAATTAGCACCTGCCAATATTGTCCCATAAGAACCGCCGGAGATAAGGACGCTACCGGATACGTCAGTAATTTCCCAACTGGTTTGAGCGGGAAAGCCGTCAAAATTGATGTCAAGGTCAACCCCTGCACAAGCAGGTGCGGCGGTCACACAAAAATTGGTTGTTTCGCTATCACCAAACTCTCCGCCCGAAGCGAGTACATTGCCCGTAGCATCATCGGTAAGCGTGTAAGAACCGGTACCAAATCCGCAGCAGATACCATCGCCAAAACTATCATTGATAACAAAATCATAGCAGCCGGTGAAGAGGCAGGCACTCTCTACAACTGTTGCACCATCAGTACTGTATCCACCTCCAAAAGCGACCTGATTGCCATTGGGATCTACGATAACCCAGCTGGTTTCTTCCGGATAATCATCCAGCGTGACACTAAAGGTGATGCCGCTACATGGTGGACATGCTCCACAGTCCGGTCCGCCACAATCAACATTAGTTTCATTGCCATTTTGTACACCGTCACTACAAGTAGGACAGGCATTAAGACAGGAATTGCCACAGTCGATACCGGTTTCGTCGCCATTTTGCATACCGTCAAAGCAGGTCGCGGGAACTCCGAAGTATTCCCCTTGCAAAGTACTCCCACTGCCCAGCCAAGTTTCGAGGCTGTTGGTGGGGGAGCCTCCGCCTTGCCACGAAGTAAACAATTTGCCATACGAATCATAGGTAATACTACCACAGGATGCCGAACCGCCATGCAGTTGGCCTATGATGAGTTTGTTTTGGTCAAATAATGGCGAACCTGAAGAACCGCCTTCGGTGGTACCATCTTCCCAATTGTCCACGACCCAGTGATTACCTCCTGTTATGGGTGTACTACCCGAACCCCAACTACCTTCATAAACAGAGTCATCATTAAATGAGATTTTTTTGACATCATTGGCGGGGTGATGAATAGCTACTGTTGAGGTGGCTGCGACATTTTGATTGTTCCAACCGGCATAGTAAACGCCATAACTCGCAGGTGGCGGCGCACTCAACTCAAATAAGGCGAAATCAGAAGCCGCACTCGAAGCTCGTAACACGCCACCGATTACACTTTGTGCAAGGCTGCCGTCCGGTCCGCCGCAAGACGGGCTGTCATAATTGAATACGACCCCCCAGTTGCTACTGATATTGGTACCACAGTGGTCGGCACTGAGAAAGTAAGGCGTACCGTCTTGTGCAGTATTATTAACCATTGCACCCGAACAAATTCTGTTTCCGCCAATAATTGTCATTCCTACCGAGCGAATTTGGTCTTCCCAACCGACATTTACAGGGCAAGCCACATCATTGTTGCAAGCACCGGAATCACCAAAGCCTTTTTCGAGAATCTCCTCGGCTGTACTGTGCAAATTGCGGTAAGCATGAACCGCGTACGAAATCTCCATGACACCCAAACCATTCACGGTAGCCGGTTCGTAGTATTCCAGCGTTACCTTTTCTCCTTCGATAGGCATGATGGCAAACATTCCATCCGCCTTATTGTTGAACGCCGTAAACGCACCTCTGACCTCGGACCTGTCTGCATTATAGGCATACAATTCTGCTCCTTGCGGCATATAAAACCGACTGAATAGAAAGTTGAGCGAATAGGCTTTTGGCGAATAGAAGGTCATGCGCCAGATACGGTCTCCATTGGCGAGTTCTTCCCATGTACCGTCGTTGGTCAATGTGATATTTACGGGATGACGCTTGCCAAAACGAAACGGACCTTCGCCTTTCGTTATTTCATCTTCTGCCAGCATCGCCTGTACATCAAACGTAGGCAGCTTTTTGGTCACCACAGGCTTGTTCATATCTTTGTTGAAACTCGGAGGTGTTTTTTCTATCGCAATTTGGGCATCGGCATAAAATACCGTTAATGCGACTGCTACTAAGGTGAAAAGTACTTTTTTCATGATAAATTCTTAAAATGTATAAAAAATTGGTTTTAAGAAGTAAGCATCTATGTAAAGTTTAAGTTTAAGAGTAAGTTTAAGTTTAAGTTTAAATAAATAATTCATTTTCAATGAATTATCATAATTAAAAGTGTCGCTTAGTTCAGTCCAACCACTTATTTGATTTGATAAAAACGATTAGGATAGAGGCAGTTTGTGCCTAAAGGTTTGCAAATGGTTAAAAACATGTTTGAAATTTAAACATGCTTTAAATGGCAATGTGTTCGATGGTTTTGAATTTTGAATGATAAATTTTGAGTGATAAAAATATTTAATTTGTTTTTCAAAATTTATAATTCAAAATTTGGCGAAGACATTGAAATGTGTTTTGTAGATTATTAATCTATCCAAAGGTAAAAAATCTAATGTGCAATTAGTATGGTTTTTATGTAAAAAAAAAATCTAATTTTTTTATATTGGACTTTGGACAGAATGGGAATTAGTCTCGGCTCAGCCGAGAGGGAAATTAGGTTTAATTTTATAAGTCATTGATTATCAATTGTTTTTTTTATTATTAAAATAAAATATGTAAATAATTATTTTTTATGAAATCCTAAAAAAGTCCCGATAGCTATGGGATTACCGAATTTCCAAATTCCCAAATTCCTCTGTCCAAAGTCCAATTATATTGAACTTTGTTTTTATTCCAAATTCAAAACTAACGAATACATTGATTCACATAAATAATTTAAAACTATCAACAGGTATTTTTTTTATTATGTGTAAATTACTGGATAAAATTAATAACAAAGCACAACGAACACAATGTCACCACAACTAAGAGCATGGAAAGCCGACGAGGAGTACATCAGCTACGGGGCTTTTTGCCACAAAATATTTGTCAAACAACTCGGCAATCCTGATGCGACTGCCCAAAAAACCTTATTATTGCTGCATGGTTTTCCCGAATCTTCGTACTCGTATCATGCGGTGGTAGATGGTCTGTTGGAGGTCTTCGACAGGATTATTTTATTTGATATGCCGGGCTATGGATGGAGCGACAAACCCACAGAAAATTACTCCTACTCGCTGCTCGAACAAGCCGATACCGCCTTTAAAGCATGGCAACATTTTGGTATAAAAGGCGGTCATTTGCTCGCACACGATATGGGCGACAGCGTTGCCACCGAAATCCTTACCCGACATGAAAACGGCTTGATGCCCGCATGGTTTTCCGAAGGTCTGCAAAGCATCACTTTCACCAATGGTGGTATGGTCTTGGATTTTGCCAAGCTGCGAATCACTCAAAAAATATTACTTTCCCGATACAATTTTTTATTGAGAAATATCATCACATTCGGCATATTTAATCACCAAGTACAAAGCGCACATGGCAATAAAAATTTATCCGAAGAAGCAATTCAAACACTTTGGCAATCAAACCTCTTGCAAGAGGGACACAAAAAAACCTACCTCACTATTCAATACCTGAGAGACCGAAAACAGTTTGAAAAAACACGTTGGTTGCCTGCCTTATCGCAGACCCAATTGCCTGTTCATCTTTGCTGGGGCGATGCAGATGCCGTAGCGAAAGTAGCTATCGCTCATTATCTCAAAGAAAATATTTGCAAAAATGCCAAGCTGACCATTATGAAAGGTTTGGGACATTTTTGCCAATTGGAAAATCCCGAAAAATGGGTGGAATCTGTACGGGCGTTTTATGATTCAGATTTTGCTGTGACCTAATCGGACATTGGAGAATTGCTTGGTGATGCCTGACACTTTGAAAGTGTCCGTCATCTTAGGCAAAGTTAAACGGATAACCTTTAAGCATGCTCTAAATTGAATTAAAATCTTGTTAATTGACCGTTATCTGTAAAATAAAATTTATTTTTGAGCTATCAATATCGGCTGTCTTGATACTAAACTCAAATATCTTGTTTTAATAAAGGATTCGTCAGACGAGTTTTGAGCTAAAGTTTTCCGAAATTTATGCCGTCAGGAGTATATAATGTGTGCAATCCGAAACCACGAAGCATAAAGGACGATTGGATTTGAGCGTACAGACCGAAGAATTTTTGTATCTGATGGAATTTTAAATTGGATGAACCCGCCGAAAATGCCATCAAACAAATTAAAAGTAGGGAATATGTAAAATCTTATCTCAATTCGGATAAGAAAATCTACCTCGTTGGTATTGGTTTCTCCCAATCAGAACGCAATGTGGCAACTTGGGAAGCTGAAATTTGGGAACGATAAATTTAGTATCTTTGTACTATGAAAAAGCTACCAATAGGCTTACAAAATTTTAAAGAAATCATAGAATACGGCTATCTGTATGTAGATAAGACGCGCCAAATCTATGACTTGGTAGATAAAGGTAAATTATATTTCTTGTCTCGTCCGCGACGCTTTGGTAAGTCATTATTACTGACGACTTTACGCTATATTTTTGAAGGAGAAAAAGACCTGTTTAAAGGTTTGTACATTGCCGAAAAAACGGATTATCAATGGGAAACGCATCCTGTTTTGAAGTTCAATTTTGCGGCTTATGGGTATGAGTATGATAGTGATAGATTGAGGGTTTCGATTAAGCTTGACCTTCAAAAGTATAGTGAGCAATTTGACGTAAAACTGCCCGATGTAGGGATTGCTGACCAATTTCGTATCTTAATTCAGCAAATCTCACAAAAACATAATTCAGTGGTCGTTCTGTTGGATGAGTACGACAAACCTATCGTTGATTTTTTCACTCAACCAGAAAAAGCAAAAGCCAACCGCGCTGTTTTACGGGAGTTTTTTTCACCACTAAAAGATTTAGATTCAGAGCAGCATCTGCGGTTTTTATTCATCACAGGCGTCTCCAAATTCAGTAAAGTCAGTCTGTTTTCTGATTTGAATAATTTGCAAGACTTGACATTGAGTGTTGGTGGAGTAGATTTACTTGGAATTACCCATGATGAGTTATTATCATATTTTGGGGAGCATATCGAAGCTGCCGCATCGCACCTCAATATGACGAATGAAAAGCTACTCAAAGGCGTAAAATTATGGTATAACGGCTATTCTTATGATGGCAAAACAAAATTATATAACCCTTTTTCTATCCTAAATTTTTTCTATGATTTTCGCTTTGCCAACTTTTGGTTTGCCACCGGTACGCCTACTTTTCTGGTCGAGACAATCAGGGATACGTACATCAATCCGCAGGATTTGGAAGAAGTAGAGGTGGACGATGGTTTTTTCGACAAATTTTCACTGGAAGCCCTCGAAATGTCCGGCTTACTTTTTCAGACGGGCTACCTGACTATCAAGCGAGTTGAGCATGAGCAATATCAAACCAATTACTTTTTAGGCTATCCGAATGCAGAAGTACATAGAGCGTTTATACACAATCTTTTACAAGCATTTACATATAAAGAAAATGCAATTGTAGGAAATGCGCTTATTAAAATGCGACGTGGACTCAGGCAGGGTAATGTTGAAGTATTTATCCGACAATTAGAAATCTTACTCGCCGATATTTCCTATCATTTGCAGCCCCAAAACAAATCCGAAGAAGGGCGGTTTAAGATGTGGGAGGGTTACTTTCATACGATAATTTACCTGATTATGAGTTTTATGGATTTGTATGTACAATCCGAAACCACGAAGCATAAAGGACGATTGGATTTGAGCGTACAGACCGAAGAATTTTTGTATCTGATGGAATTTAAATTGGATGAACCCGCCGAAAATGCCATCAAACAAATTAAAAGCAGAGAGTATGTAAAATCTTATCTCAATTCGGATAAAAAAATCTACCTCGTTGGTATTGGTTTCTCCCAATCAGAACGCAATGTGGCAACTTGGGAGGCAGAACTTTGGGAACGATAAAAACAAGATTTCAAAATTATGAAAAAAATACTCGCTATACTCGCGCTGATTTTGCTGCTTTTTCCGGCAGACATGCTCGCGCAACGACAAGAAAAATTGCGTTTTTTTGAAATTCCTGACACACTGCACAAAGGGCGGTTTTGGGCATTAAATAGCTCAATAGCAGCAAGTTATACGGGTACGATGACGCTGCTGAGTGTAGCTTGGTATCAGGGCTTTGAACGCTCGAGCTTTCATTTTTTTGATGATTCGGGCGAATGGGAGGATATGGACAAAGCAGGGCATTTTTTCTCCACGTATTTTGAAAGTAAATGGACGAGTTCGCTTTATCAGTGGACGGGCGTGAAGAAACGCAAAGCAGCGTATATAGGCGCGATTGGTGGCTCGGTTTTTCAGGCGGGTATAGAGGTCTTGGATGGTTTTTCGGCAAAATGGGGCGCATCGGTATGGGATATTGCATTTAATACAGGCGGCGCATTGACGTTTTTGGGGCAGGAACTGCTATGGGAAGAACAACGAATTAGTTTGAAGCTATCTTCGCATCGCCCCAAGTACAGCACCACACCTTTTCAAGCTAATAACTCTACGGCTACCACGACTATACGCGAGCATGCGGATGCCTTGTACGGTACGAGTTTTGCCGAAGTGGTCTTGAAAGATTATAACGGACTGACGATATGGGCATCGGGAAATATCTCTGCATTTGTCCAAAAAGAAAATAGTAAATTTCCGAAATGGCTCAATGTAGCTGTCGGGTATAGCGCGGAAAATGTGTATGGTGGTTTTGGAAATGGCTGGAGGGATGCACAGGGCAATTCGTACACGCCTTCGGCGGATTTATACCCGCGTTATCGCCAATTTTTGCTCGCGCCTGATGTAGATTTTACCCGTATTCCTACCCAATCAAAAGGACTTAAAATCTTCTTTGGTCTTTTGAATATTATTAAAATTCCTGCGCCTGCTTTGGAAGTCAATTCGTTGGGGAAGGTCAAGTTTCATCCTGTTTATTTTTGATTAAATGTGTTTTGATGAAACCTCTACAAGCGAATCTTCCTCTTTGGGTAGTGGTAGATGTTTACTGATAGAAAATGTAAAAGTAACCCCAAAATC
>CALCMV010000038.1 GCA_937967535.1 uncultured Saprospiraceae bacterium | reverse complement strand
CGTTTAAGTTTGCTTGCGGGATAGTACTCGTCTGACGAAGGTTTTTGTGAAATGTAGTGATTTGTCTCATAAAATATTCGCATTGAATAAAGGGATTCGTCTGACGAGTATTCGCTTTAGGCAAAGTTAAATGGCTAGCCGAATTGTTGACACTTTCATTTTCAGATGAAAATAATCCCGTCATTCATCGGGACAAGTTGTAAAATGTAAATTTGTAGGACGCGAGGTATTTCTATTTTATTTATTTTTAATTATTTAAATAATAGAAAAATACAAATATATTGTACACGTACTACAAGCACTTTTACAGTAAATTACATGCTTATTTTTTGAATGAATGAATAATTTTTGATTTGTTCATAAAAATATTGCGGAGGGAAATTGCAAAAAAAATTCCAAATCTCAATAAAAACATGACTTATGTCTTCATCGAAATTTGGAATTTAGTAATTGGGATTTTATTTCTCTTAATAAATACCTCTATCCCATTTGTATTTGCGGGTAGCGAATCGGTAATTGAGTCCTATACGCACACCTGCCTGTACATTGTATGGTGTACCTGCTTCAAAGGGTGCCGAAAGGTACTCAAAATCTGTACCTGCTGCCAAACGCCCACCGAGCGTAACATGTATATTCGGACTGAAATAGAAGTGATAATCTAAACCTGTGAATACCCCTAATTCTTGTTGAATGAACGCATCTTCTGGAATTGGTCGTTCTTCTATGGTCTGTGTACTTTGCAACTTGCCATAGTGCATACCCAAAACAGTACTGAATGTTCTTGGTATACGTCGATTCATACTATTGGAACGGCTAAGTTGATATTTGAAAGAAAGTGGTATGTAGAGATAGGTGGTCTTCAAACTACTTGCACTATTAAATACAGTTTGTTCGGTCAATTCACGATAGCTTTGTGATAGATTGGTTCTCGTTACTTCTGCTTCGATACCAAAATTAGGTGTGAGTTGGTAGCCTGCACCTATACCGAACGAGACACCACCATCCACTAAATAATCCAGAGGATCTTCAGATAAACTCTCTCGCACTGCATCATTATATATGCGTGAATAGAAACTTGAAAACGAAGAGGACAAATAAAAGCCTTTATAACTCAACATCATTTTCGCCAAATCACTATCCTCTCCCATATCCATGAGATTACTCTCAACAAGGTAATCTTCGCGAAAACCTTGCAAAGCAGGTGTTTCGGGCAATTCTAAATTATTCCAATCGGTTTGAGAAATTATGGTGCCGGGTATATATGTTTCAAGTTCCGAAATTTCAATATTTGAAACGGAGGAAATCAATTCTTCAGTACGTTCATTTTCTGTGGGTGTAACCGTTGTGCTGAACGTGGAAGATAGTAAAACAGCCTTATCATTTACCGTCGAAACCGGAGGCACTGAAGAAGTAGCACTTAGGTCAAAACGATTATTTTCCTTGACCGACAATAAAGGTGATTTACTTGTAAATCGTTGGTCAATATTCGTATTTTTTTCCGGCGTTTCATTGTTTACAGGCTGTTTTTCAACAGATACGATGCCTTCGGTATCATTATCTTCAAAGATACTCTTTAAGGGTTGTTCTTCCTCATTTTGTATTGGAATTGTCGGCTCAATATCTTTTTTAGTTGTTGTCTTGGTTTTGTCTGGGTTCGTACCTACAATATCAATAATGCCCCCCCTGTCAAGTTTGTTGTATAAAAAGGTAAACATCAACAGACATAATACAACGGCTGCCACTCGTCGAAGTGTAGGCAGGTGGCGTTGTATAGAGGGTCCGAATCTTACATAAGGCTTGATTCTATCCCAGACTGCTTCTTGTGGGCTTACCTCATGACGCATGAAGGCACGTCTTACGCCTGTATCGAATTTGGTATTGAGTAGATTATCGAGAATATGCTCGGAAGGTTGGGCTTCAAAAGCCAAAAATGCCTCTTGAAATTTCGAATCAAAATTTTCCTCGACATTGAGTTCTTCTTGAATAGATGCCCACATGCCGACAGGCGGTGTCACCGCAAATTCATCAAATGAACTCACAGCCAGATGGTCAACTTCCGAAGGAATCGAATCACTGATATTTTCCCACAGATGTGCGGGTGGTGTCACTGCAAATTCATCAAATGAATTATTCAACAGTTTATCAGCTTCCGAATGAATGGATTCGCTGATATTTTCCCATAAATGTATAGGAGGTACTGCTGTAAATTCGTCGAATGAAGTACTCAACACTTTATCAGCTGCCGTTGGTATGGCATCGTTGATATTCTCCCAAATGTATGCAGAGGGAGGAAGGGAAAAATCCTCGAAGGAGCTTTGTACAGATATATCGAAGGCATCGCCCAGAATGTTGTCCAACATTTCGGATGAAGGCTGCGCTTCGAAATCTTCAAAAGCTGCTTTGAACAGATTATCTATGTTTATTTTACCGTTCATTAAATTCGTGTGGATAGCGTGTCTACGGTCAAACAAAATTAAGAAATATTCATGTTTTTTCAAAGTAAAATCGGATATGTCGGTCAATAAATGAATATTGAATACCTAAATAGACTATTATTCAATTTGCCCGAATTTTCCTTTTCGATGTTTCCCCCTTAAAAATTTTTGATTGTTGATTTGGTAATTCTTGATTAAAGTGTCATTCAATCAAAAACTACTTCATCTATGGAATCAAAAATCAATCAACCATTGGTTGCTTTTACCATTTTTTGCAGGATGTTTCTTGCGCGTGCAAGCTGCGATTTTGATGTTCCTTCAGAAATATCAAGTTTTCCGGCAATTTCCTTATGTGTATATCCTTCAATGACATACATATTGAAAATAGTTCGATAACCCGGAGATAGTTTCTGAATTAACTTCAGCAGGTCTTGCGTAGCAAGGTTTTCTACTGCCACTTCGCTTACTTGCTTAAAGTTGGCTTTTTCCAACTCTGCATGTCCGCTGTGGTTTGTAGATTTACGGTAATGTTCGATAGCGGTATTGATAAAAATACGTTTTATCCAGCCCTCGAAAGAGCCTTCTCCCCTAAACTTGTCGATGTTGTTAAACACCTTGATGAATCCCTCTTGAAGAATGTCCTCTCCACTGTGATAATTGTTGGCATAACGCAAACAGATACCAAACATTTTCGGCGAATAGTATCTGTACAAAACCTCTTGAGCATCGCGTCTGCCCGCAATACAACCCTTGATTAGATCCTCCTGAGTGAATCCTAAAGTAAGCACTTCAGCCATTGTACACTTGGTTGTAAAATCTAAACTATAGACTTTAAGTTTTTGGTTAATAAATACCCATAAGTGAGCATCCGAAATGATGCTTGCTTAAAAGCCTTTTTCAAAATATTCAGAGCTTATTACTAAGCAATAAAAATTAATAAGAAAGACTAATTGCAAGAATCGTTCCTCTTTATGTTTTTGTGTTTATTATTCATCGTATTTTTAATACGAAGAACAAAAGCACACAAAACACATAACCTTTTTTAACGATTTTCTAAAAACGATTTCAGTAACAAAACAGCCTTTGCACGATGGCTGATTTTGTTTTTTTCATCGGCACTCATCTCGGCGAAATTGCGTGTTTCGCCTTCGGGTAAAAATACAGGGTCGTATCCAAAGCCGCCGGAGCCGCTTTTTTCGGTCTGTATCGTACCGCGAATAATACCTTCAAAAGTGTACTCTTCGCCTTCGATGATAAGTGCCACCACAGTTCGAAACTGTGCTGATCTGTCTGAATAGTTGGCTAATTTAGCTAATACTTTGTGGACATTGGCATCGGCATCTTTTTCGGGTCCGGCGTAGCGTGCGGAGTACACACCGGGTTCGCCGTTGAGCGCATCTATTTCCAAGCCGGTATCTTCTGCAAAGCAGTTCTTCACGCCGTAATTTTCGACGACATACCGCGCTTTTTGTAGTGCATTTTCTTTTATTGTGGGATTGGTTTCGGGAATATCTTCGTGGCAGCCTATATCAGCAAGACCTATCAATTCGTAGCCTTTTAGTATTGCTTGTATTTCTTCCACTTTATGCGGATTTCCCGTTGCAAACACTATCTTCATTACTTTAGATTTTTGATTCAGTGATTGTAGATTGTATTTCGATTTTAGAATCTCGCGAAGCGAAATTAATCAAAAATCTTAAATCAAAAATACACTTTTCAGGTAATTCCAAAGCGCACGTTTTTTATTTTGATTGTTGGATAATTCATGCAAATTATCCGCAAAAAAAATATTGCAATCATTGAGCCGTACAGGTTCATAATTGACGATTTTTGCTTGAATACCCATCTGTCGGGGAGTCCGACCAAAGACAAATAAGTGTTTTGCGTTAAATTCACTCAAAGAACGAAAACTACATGGTATATCTTGTGTTAAAGGAACACAAAGCGTGTCTTGTTCAAGATTCAAACCAATAGCTTTAACGATTTTCTCTAAAAAATCTTTTGCATTTTCGGAATTAAATTCTTCAGTATTGATTGAATAGACGACAACAATGCCTTTTTGGTTGCTTCCGAAAATATTTTTTTTCAATATTTCATTATTATTTTCCTCAATATTATAAACTTTGTAATCAATAAATTGCATAGCTTCAAAATTTTATTTTGTTTATGTTTTTTATTTAAAATTTTCTCTCTTAAAAACGAGCAAAAAACAAGAAAATTTCTTATTTTTGGGGAAATACGAGTTGATGAATTGTTGTATTGAAGAGTTGTTGTGTTGATGAATTGTTGAGTTATTGTATTGTCGAATTTTTATAATTATATTTATTGAAAATTTTCGATTAAATATAATTCGTCAACAGAGTAATTCATCAATTCGACAACACAACAACTCGACAACACAACAACACGTCTAACATGAAGTATAACATTTCTTTTCACCCGACCACCAAATCTAATCTGGATGCGGTGGACTTTAATAATATCCCTTTTGGAGAAACTTTTTCTGACCACATGTTTGTTGCCGACTACCGCAACGGGGCTTGGCAAGACCTCCGAATTGAACCTTTCGGACCGATTACGATGAGTCCGGCTAATATCACCTTGCACTATGGTCAATCAATATTTGAGGGCATGAAAGCCTTCAAAAATCAAAATGGTATGCCCGTGCTGTTTCGTCCTGAAATGCACGCCCAACGCCTCAACGCCTCGGCAGCACGTATGTGTATGCCCGATGTACCCGAAGACCTTTTCTTGCAAGGGCTGAACGAGCTTATTGGTATTGACCATGCTTGGATTCCGACCACTCCGAATAGCAGTTTGTATGTGCGTCCGTTTATGTTTGGAACTCAAGAGAAAATTGGTGTCAAACCCTCTTCGAGCTACAAATTTATGATTTTTACCGCACCTGTTGGTCCTTATTATGATAAACCTATCAAACTAATCGCCGCCAACAAGTATGTACGTGCTGTACCGGGCGGTGTAGGCGAGGCAAAAGCTGCCGGAAATTATGCAGCAGGATTATTGCCAACACAAGAAGCGCACGATGCAGGTTTTGACCAAATTATGTGGACGGATAATCGCAATTATCAGCAAATACAGGAGTGTGGTACGATGAATATTTTCTTTATCATCGGTGATACTGTGGTGACACCTGAAACGAATGGCGCGATACTCAAAGGCATCACCCGCAATACGCTCCTCCATCTGCTACGTGATAAAGGTATTAAGGTAGAAGAACGTGCCATCACTATCAATGAACTCGTAGAAGCACATGCGGCGGGTACTTTGAAGGATGTTTTTGGCGCAGGAACGGCGGCGGTCATTGCCCCCGTCAGTGAGATTTCTTATTATGAAAATAAGGATGATGCGAATTATAAAACATTAAAATTACCCGCTATCGAATCTCGCGATATTTCTAAGAATTTGAAGAAAGAATTGCATGAAATTCGTACCGGATTGCGACCTGACCCGCATAATTGGGTACATGAAGTCGCAGTGCGTGATGTAGCTGCCGTTTAAGGATTTTTGATTGGGTGATTTTTGATTGGTTTAATCAGAAATCACTCAATCAAATTATTATTCAGGAAACAAAATAGGAGTATATCCGGGTTCTATTGACCTAATTAGTTCATTGTTTCTTAAATCCGAAATTAAAGAGGGGTCACTAAAAGTGACTGTTATGTGTGGGAGCGTCTCGTCTGGTTCACGTCCAGCATACAATATTTGAGACGCTGTGAGGTCAGGCTGCTTTCTGTACGCCCTCTCTTTTTCCAAAATATATTGAATAATCTCATCTCTTACTTTTATCCATTCTTGCGGTAGTTTTCCTGTTTTCTTGTAATTTTCATCATTATGAGGTAATGGAGTACGTCCTGAACCAGGAAAAGGACAATATATGATAAAAAGTCCTGATTTTTCGTGCATAGCTGCACTATACAACACTTCGTCAGATACATATGCCCAATCGACTTCCCCTCTCTCTTTTACTTGCTCTCGCAAGTGGTTGTCTATCTCTTCTGTTGACATTATACTGGTTTGATGTTTTTTTTGTCTGTTAAGCTTGTTGAAACAGGAGAGTTGTAATATTATTCCGACAGTCAATATAATGAATAAGTATTTATTTGACATATGCTCTATTTTATAGAAATTGAATGAGAAATAATTTCACAGAACCCCTTTTAAGAAAAAAGAGATTCCGTGAAGTGATTATTTAAAGTTGCGCGTTTATAGCGTGTTCTGCATGAATAACTCCAAAACCATGATTTATGCTGGGTTTATAAATATTACTATTTTGCTCGGCACTTAAAATGAGTCTTGTGTATATCTCATGTCTAGTTGCATCAGGATGTGCAGCCCATACTAGAGCCGCTATTCCAGCAGCCGTAGCCGTAGCAGATGAGCTTCCACTTGAATACTTAGGTCTGTTAGGAAATATGGAGTTCGGAGTCATTGGAAGTGCCAAAGGTCCTGTATTAGTTCCTTTTTCCATAACTACCGCAAAATCAACTGCGCTACCACTGTGACAATCACTGCAACTTTCAATTTCACCATCAGCATCTAAAATATCCTTTACTCCTGTTACAGCTACTGTAAGATTAGACGATAAATTTGCAGGAAAGACAACAGGAAGTACGTCATTAGTAGATGATAGGGTTGTACCAGCAGCAGCAAAAATTAGTTTACCTTTAGTGAGTGTAGCGAATTTTATGGCAGAAGCTATCAGGCTATTTGAAGTAAATCGAGGCATTCCTAATGACATACTTATAATCTTTATGTCGTCAGTATCTGCTGCATTTCTAATAGCTTGGACTACTGCGTTTATTTCATCCTCTCCACTTATAATAGGATTGTTAGTAGCTCTTATGGTCATCAAATCTGCTCTATAAGCTACTCCAACGGCATTTCCGTCACCCACTAATGGTCCGGCTGCTATTCCTGCCATGGACGTACCATGGCCACACTCATCCTCAGGTGGTTTCAAGAATGTAATTGTTTGACCACCCAATCCTCCAGTAGGGGATGTATTTATGTTAATAATAAGTGTACTCTGTCTATCAATAAAGGTTCTTCCATTCGATAAACCACTATCAAATTCTGAGTTTAGATTGTCTTGCATATCTGATACTCCTGAATCAATGATACATATGCCTATGCCCTCTCCGGCAGATTTACCGGGAGGAGCTATTGGTGTTTGCCAAGCATTAGTTATTCCATTAGCAGGATAATTCCACGAAACTTTAGAGCCCGACAGAGAAGTATACAAGTCTGAATCCGTATAGTCCAAGTCAGAAATAGGGTCTTCTGCTGCTTCGGAGTCACATCCAATACTACCAGAATCTCTGTGGTTGTCGTCTTTAGCTATAGACGTTGGTATGTACCATCTAGGTTCTACATTCTTTATGAATTTACTGTTTCGCAGTTTTTTAATAGCTGATGGTTCAGTGATTTTCAAATAGATATGTGGTAGAACATCATCATATCCAGATGGTAATACATCTGTGATACTCAATTCTGGCTTATTTTGATATTTCCTCTCCGAATTTAAAACATTATCAATTATTTTATTTCTTTGGGCTATCCAGTCGTTAGGCAATTTATTGTGTGAACGATAGTGATTCTTTGTTGCACTCGCCTCGAAAAAATCATCTATGTTATCGTAGTTACCTGCGACATAAGTTATTGAAATAACTGAATCCGTCCACATGATGGCACTGTATAACATTTTGTTTGGTGCGTCATTCCAATCAAAAACATCATTATTTGACTTGGCTGTATTGAGTATAAAATCATCAATCACTTTTGTAGGTGTAAGGTCAGCAGTAGCGGCATTAGTTGCTGTTTGGACTCTACTTTCTTGAAGCGTCACGTCAAGTATTTCGTCGGATTTACCACAAGAAGTCAGATAAATCCCAATAATGCCCACAAAAAGGGCAAAAAACAAAACTTTTTTTAAGTTTGTCATAATTTGTTTATAAATTTGATTATTGAATAAAGTTAATGCAGTTCCATAAGCCGAACTGCAAGGCTTTCATTTTTGCCGTGTTGCCTTCCTGCAAGAAGGTTACACGGTTCTTTTTTTTGCTCCATGTTCTACAAAAGATAAAGTATAGATACACTTCGCTCTTTCCATAGGTAAATTAGTTTATGGTTAAAAAATAGATATAAAAATCTTTTTCAGTACATGACGTGCATGTATTGAGTGATAGTAGTAGAAAATGAAAATGTGTCGGAGAATACTTTCTGTAATTCTTAAAACCGAAGGTAAGACCGTTTTTCTGGAGACATTTAGAGGGTCTGTCGTTCGGATATTAGGACTAGATGATTGTTTGTATTGTAAATTAATGTTCTATTAAAATTACATATTGCAAATATAATACCCCCCTCCCCTATAAAAGCAAATTTCCGATAAACTTTAACACATAAAATTTTGCGACATGTAATTGTGTATATTTTTTTTCTAAAAACAAATTAAATACACATGCTACGAAACCTTTTCCAATCTTTCCTTGTATAGTTAGTATAGAAACAAACATTTTTTTGTATTGTAAGCCTAAAGGGATGAAAATTACTTAAATTTGCAGCCCGAAACAAAACAAGTTCTACTACAAACTCAACTTCAAACATCATAAAAATAATTTGAACTTGAGATTGAAGTTGCAAAGATTTTAAAGATTGCTACATGCGAATGAAATTATCGCAATTCAAATTTGAATTGCCACCGGAATTGATTGCCGAATACCCCGCAGAAAATCGTGATGAATCTCGATTGCTGGTCTTGCACAAAGACTCCGGGAAAATAGAACACAAAGTATTTAAGGACGTGATAGATTACTTTGAAGAAGGGGATTGTTTGATTCTCAACAATACCAAAGTATTTCCGGCTCGCCTATTTGGTAAAAAAGAGAAAACAGGCGCGAAAATTGAAGTTTTCTTGCTACGCGAACTCAACTCAGAGGCACGACTCTGGGATGTACTCGTAGACCCTGCACGTAAAATACGAGTGGGCAATAAGCTCTATTTTAATGATGATGACGAAAATTTGGTACTCACTGCCGAAGTAGTAGACAATACGACCTCGCGCGGACGTACCATTCGCTTCCTGTATGACGGTACAGATGAAGAGTTTAAAAAAGAACTACACACTCTCGGCAATACACCACTGCCCGGCTACATTCGCCGCGAGGTAGGTGATATTGATAGAGAACGCTACCAAACCGTCTACGCCAAAGAAGAAGGTGCAGTGGCTGCTCCGACGGCGGGCTTGCACTTTAGCCGCGAGTTGATGAAACGCTTTGAGTTGAAAGGTGTGGATTTTGCGGAAGTGACCTTGCATGTGGGACTCGGAACGTTCCGTTCTATCGAAGTCGAAGACCTCTCTAAGCATAAAATGGATGCCGAATATTTCCGCATTACACAAGAGGCAGTAGATATTGTCAATCGCGCCAAGGCTGAAAATAGGCGCGTTTGTGGTGTCGGAACGACTTCTATGCGCTCCATTGAATCGGCAGTTTCCGCTACCAATACGCTCAAACCTGCGGAGGGTTGGACGAATCTTTTTATCTATCCGCCGCGTGAGTTTAATATTGCTAATGCGATGATTACCAACCTGCACTTGCCCTTTTCGAGTCTGCTTATTATGGTCTGTGCTTTTGGTGGTTTGGAGTTGGTGTTGGATGTGTATCAGGAAGCTATCAAAGAGAAATACCGTTTTTATAGCTACGGTGATGCAATGATGATTATTTGAGACCTGAAACGAGAGATATATTAAGTAACGAGTAAATAATAACTCCCGCATTTGGACGGCTTCTTTTGTCCTTATTTTCCTCCTCGAAAACAGTCATTTATCCTTCTCGGCTAAGCCGAGACCGCTTTCAAGAAGACCCCGATAGCTATCGGGGAAGAACAAAATAAGCTCGTCGAAATGCGGAATTTATTATTTGCTCGTTACTAATTTTACTGGACTTTGGACATTTTGGAAATTAGGTAACTGGGAAATTCGGGTTTAAATCATAAGTAATTGATTATCAGTTATTTTATTTTTATTAAGGTAAAAAATATTCAATTAATTAAATTTTATAATTATTTGATAAAA